>NZ_JAGUUD010000046.1:0-59307 GCF_020177535.1 Paraburkholderia sp. XV
CCCGCACAGGGGCGACGCCTGAAGCACGCTAACGAATCGCGGATGCCAGCGCAAAACCCAAACCGCGGATACCAGCCCGAACAGGCAAAGCAAAGCAAACCAAACCAAACCGCCCGCGCAACACCCCCACCACACCGCCAAAAAAGCCACCCCACGTCGCAGACAAAAAAAACCTACTTCTTAACACTCCTCTGCCGCACCGCTTCAAACAGACAAACCCCTGACGCAACGGAAACGTTAAGGCTCTCCACCGACCCAGCCATGGGAATATTCATCACCTCATCACACGTATCGCGGGTAAGCCTGCGCATCCCCTCCCCTTCGGCACCCATAACCAGCGCTACCGGCCCATCGAGCTTCGTCTCATACAGCGACGCTGTCGCCTCCCCAGCAGTGCCAACGATCCAAACCCCCGCATCCTTCAACTCCCGCAACGCGCGAGCCAGATTCGTCACGGTAATGTACGGCACCGTATCAGCCGCACCGCTCGCTACCTTCGCCGCCGTGGCATTCAACCCCACAGCCCGATCGCGCGGCGCAATCACCGCATGCGCGCCCGCCGCGTCGGCAACCCGCAAACACGCGCCGAGATTGTGCGGGTCCGTAATCCCATCCAGCACCAGCAACAACGCCGGCCCCTGAACGCCATCAAGCAGCTCGGCAAGGTTCTGCGCCAAAGGCAGATCGCCCGCACGCGCTACCACGCCCTGATGCCGCTCGGTATGCGCAAGCCCCCACAGCCGCGTCTCGTCGGCAGCAATCAGGCGCACTCCCGCCTCTTTCGCCACGGCCAGAAACTCGTTCATCCGGCGATCGCGGCGGCTCTGGTCGTAATAAATTTCTTCGACCGTCGATGAATCGTGACGCAAGCGTGCCGTCACCGCATGAAAACCGTAGAGAACCTTGAGACGTGACATGACTAGAACAACCTTTGAATGAGCGCACCTGACCAAACCAGTCGAACAGTTCAGGGCGCGCCCGATGAGAATGAGCGCCGCGCACGCATGACGCGCGCGCGGCGTTACTACGGAATCAACGCTTCTTGTGCACCGGCTTCGCGGTCGACTTCGACGCCGCGCGCTTCTTCGACGCCGCCGCCTTGCGCGCCGTGCGTGCTTCCTTCACGGCCGCTGTCTGCGCGGGTGCCGCTTTCTTGCGCCGCGCGCCGTCGACGGGCGCCGTGCGATCGACGGAACGCACGCGCGGGCCGCCAGCATCGCTCGCCTTCTCCACCGGGTTGCCGCGATGCGACTGCGACTTCACCGGCGTGTCGCGCACCAGACGGAAATCGATCTTGCGCGCGTCGAGATCGACGCGGCTCACCTGCACCCGCACACGATCCGACAGGCGATAACGGATGCCCGTGCGCTCGCCGCGCAGTTCGTTCTTGATCTCGTCGTACTGGAAGTAGTCCGAGCCGAGCTCCGTCACATGCACGAGCCCTTCGATAAAGAGCGCATCGAGTTGCACGAAGATGCCGAACGACGTCACGCCGCTCACCATGCCGCCATACTCTTCGCCGAGCTTGTCGCGCATGAAATAGCACTTGAGCCACGCTTCGACGTCGCGCGATGCTTCGTCCGCCCGGCGCTCGTTCGCCGAGCAGTGCAGGCCGAACTCTTCCCAGATCGCCGCGTTCGGACGGCCGCGATTGGTGCGATTGCCGCGCTTCTCGTCTTCCGCCTGCAATGCGCGGGCTCGCGGCGACAGCGCCGTGTTCAGCTCGACGCCGTGCGGCGCCTTCGGCTCGTACTTGCGGCCCTGCAGGATCGCATAGATCGCGCGGTGCGTGAGCAGATCGGGATAGCGGCGAATCGGGCTCGTGAAGTGCGCGTACGCCTCATAGGCGAGACCGAAGTGGCCGATGTTGTCCGGGCTGTAGACGGCCTGCTGCATCGAGCGCAACAGCATGGTCTGCAGCATCTGCGCATCGGGACGATCGCGGATGTGCGCCATCAGCGCGGCGTAGTCGCTTGCGTGCGGCGTGTCGCCGCCGCCGAGCGTCAGGCCCATGCCGCGCAGGAACGTGCGCAGGTTTTCGAGGCGCTCCGCCGTCGGCCCCGCGTGCACGCGGTAGAGGCCAGGGTGCTTGTTGCGCTTCATGAAGTCGGCCGCGCAGACGTTCGCGGCCAGCATGCATTCCTCGATCAGCTTGTGCGCGTCGTTGCGATGACGCGGCACGATCTGCTCGATCTTGCCCTGCGCATTACAGACGATATACGTCTCCGTCGTATCGAAGTCGATCGCGCCGCGCTTCTGGCGAGCGGCGAAGAGCGACTTGTAGACGCCGTACAGGTTCTGCAGTTGCGGCAGCAAAGCGGCGCGGCGCGTCGCCTCCGGACCCTTCGTGTTGGTCAGCACGGCCGCGACTTCCGTGTACGTGAGACGCGCGGCCGAATGCATGACGCCCGGATAGAACTGGTACGCCTTGATCTCGCCGCGCGCGGTGATGACCATGTCGCACACCAGCACGCAGCGGTCGACCTGCGGGTTCAGCGAGCACAGACCGTTCGACAGCTTCTCCGGCAGCATCGGAATCACGCGGCGCGGGAAATACACCGACGTGCTGCGTTCGACGGCATCGACATCGAGGCCGCCGTCGGGCAGCACGTAATGCGACACGTCGGCGATCGCGACGATCAGGCGGAAGCCGTCGCCGCGCCCCACTTTCACCGGCTCGCAGTAGACAGCATCGTCGAAGTCGCGCGCATCTTCGCCGTCGATCGTAACCAACGGCACATCGCGCAGATCGACGCGATGCTTCATGTCGACGGGACGCACTTCGTCGGGCAGTTTCGCGGCGGCGTCGAGGGCAGCCTGGCTGAACTCGTGCGGCACGCCGTATTTGCGCACGGCGATTTCGATTTCCATGCCGGGGTCGTCGATGTCGCCGAGCACTTCGACGACGCGCCCCAGCGGCTGCGAATGGCGGCTCGGAAAGTCCGTCAACTCGACCACCACCACCTGCCCGACCTTCGCCTTCTTCGTGTTCTGCGTGATCAGGATGTCGTGGCCGATACGCTTCTCTTCGGGCGCGACGATCAGCGCGCCGTTCTCGTTCAGCAGGCGGCCGATCACGCGCTTGTTCGCGCGGTCGGTCACCTCGACGATATGGCCTTCGGGACGCCCGCGCCGGTCATAACCGACGATACGCGCCAGCACGCGATCGTTGTGCATGACCTTCTGCATTTCGCCCGTCGGCAGGAACAGGTCGTCCTGGCCGTCGTCGCGGATCAGAAAGCCGTAGCCGTCGCGATGGCCCTGCACGCGGCCCGCGACGAAGTTCGACGGATGAGTCAACTGATAATGGCCGCGCTGATCGAGTCTGATCTGGCCATCGCGCTCCATCGCGGCAAGGCGCTTGAAAAACCCTTCGCGCTCCTGGCGCTTGATCGACAGTGCTTCGGCGATGTCGTTCGCTGCAAGCGGCGTTTCACTCGTGCGTAGCACGCCGAGGATTTCTTCGCGGCTTGGAATCGGATACGGATATTTGCTCAAGGGCTTGTCGATGATTGTTCTCGTTGCGTGGACGTCGGCGGATGGATGACGCTGCTCTAACTGAACTTGAACTGCAACTGCTGCTCTTGTGACTTTGTTGACTGCGACTGCTCTCTGACCGTCGACAACCGTGCGGCCGCGAATGCGGCCCTGAGCGAGGCCCCACTGAGACCCGCCGGCCCGTCACGCGGGGCCGCGCACGGGTGCCCGGCGCCAGCCTGCTACTGCGGCGATTCTAACACCCGTCTCGCCCGCTACGCGCCGCCCGGCGGGCGACTGCGCGACGCGCGCCACGCTCCCGCGCGAGCATGGCGGCCGTCACGCGAATGTTTTCGCGAAATGCTTGACACGCTTCTTCGACCCGCTATAATTGCGGTCTCTGCTTCAAACGCACCTTGCCCAGGTGGCGAAATTGGTAGACGCACTAGGTTCAGGTCCTAGCGGTGGCAACACCGTGGAGGTTCGAGTCCTCTCTTGGGCACCAGATTCAAATGAAAAGCCGCCTTCGGGCGGTTTTTCATTGTAGTGAGAGCATTGCGCTTCGCGGCGGTTTCAAGATCGCGACGAAGCATGGCAGGAAGTTGCAGTAACGGTTGATCGTCGAGTCATTTGATGCGCGAACAACCTGACGAAAAGATGAAGCGTTTTCAAAATACCGATTGACACGCAGATTCTTCTCGTTAAAATAGCGGTCTAGCTTGAGACGTGCCCAGGTGGCGGAATTGGTAGACGCACTAGGTTCAGGTCCTAGCGGTGGCAACACCGTGGAGGTTCGAGTCCTCTCCTGGGCACCACTCTCTCAAGCTGAACAGATCACCCCGCAAAGCGATAAGCCTGCGGGGTTTTTTGTTTTTCGGGCGGTCTCACCGCGGCCGATCGGCAACGCAACGACCCACGTCGCGTGTTCAGTGATTTCGCGTGTTCATACCTCACGAACATCGCCCAAGCCTGAACGACGACTGCTCAAGCGCTCAAGTCAGCGCGCGTCCGACCTGAACCGGACATATCCGCCCACGCTCCCTTCACGCCTCATCCCCAACTTCTGCGCAACGCGCTGCGAAGCGAGATTGCCTTCGGCGATACCCGCCACCACCGAATGCAGCCCAACCGTGCCAAATGCATGGGCGATCACGACGCGCGCCGCCTCGCTGGCGATGCCTCTGCCCCACGCTTCACGCACGAGGCGCCAGCCGATCTCCACCTCCGGCCCATACGTGTCTTCCGGAATCAGCAGCACCCAGCCGACAAAACGGGCCGGCGCACTCCGTTCGGCAATCGACCAGTAGCCGAGCCCATCCGGATACGCGCGGGTGATGCGATCCACGACAAACCGTCGATGCGCATCCGGCTCATGCCATGGACCATCGATATGCCGCGTGACCTCGGGATCGCGATCCATCGCGATGCAATCGTCGAGATCGGCCAGCGTGCGCGGCTTTAAATACAGGCGTTGCGAGAAAAAAGCGGGCAGCAATTGTTATTCCCGTTTATTACGAATAGCAAACCGTATTCAATCATAATTAATACATAGATTACATTATGCAGACATCATTCCCGATTCCGAAATCGATTATCCAGGGATAAGCACTGACAAAGCCAGGCTGTTTCATGCAGCCGCTTAATGGTCGGCGTACACTCGTCGCAGCCTTTAGTTACGGGCATGCCGTGCCATTCCAGGTCTTTCGCCAATTGAATGGCACGAATTGGAGACCGCAACCCACGTTGCATGGAATCAGAGTAAGCGCCAAAACGCCAACTCCGATCGACAGGAGAACAATTGAAATGAGCTGGACTCGGGAACAGAGAAACGTCACGATCGCGGCATATTTAGGCTGGACTCTCGACGCATTCGATTTCTTTCTGATGGTTTTCGTCCTGAAAGATATCGCCAGTGAATTCGGCACCGACATCAAATCGGTTTCGTTCGCCATCATGTTGACCCTGATGATGCGGCCCGTCGGCGCGCTCATCTTCGGCTACCTCGCCGACAAGTTCGGCCGCCGCCCCACGCTGATGGTCAATATCGCGTGCTTTTCGCTGCTCGAACTGTTGTCCGGCCTCTCGCCGAATCTCACCACGCTACTCGTGCTGCGCGCCCTGTTCGGCATCGCGATGGGCGGCGAATGGGGCGTCGGCGGCGCGCTGACGATGGAAACCGTGCCGCCCAAGGCACGCGGCTTCGTCTCCGGCCTGCTGCAGGCGGGCTATCCGAGCGGCTATCTGCTCGCGGGCCTCGTGTTCGGGCAGCTGTACCAGTACATCGGCTGGCGCGGCATGTTCTTCGTCGGCGTGTTGCCCGCCCTGCTCGTGCTGTACATCCGCGCGCACGTGCCCGAATCGCCCGCGTTCAAGACGCTCGAGAAGAAGGCGCGCCCCGGACTCGTGGCCACACTCAAGCAGAACTGGAAACTGTCCGTCTACGCCATCATCCTGATGACGGCGTTCAACTTCTTCTCGCACGGCTCGCAGGATCTGTATCCGACCTTCCTGCGCGTGCAGCACCACCACGACGCCCACACCGTGCAATGGATCACGATCGTGCTGAACATCGGCGCGATCTGCGGCGGCCTGTTCTTCGGCGCGCTGTCGGAGCGGATCGGCCGCAAACGCGCCATCTGCATCGCCGCGCTGATCGCGCTGCCCGTGCTGCCGCTGTGGGCGTTCTCGTCGACGCCCGTGCTGCTCGCAGCGGGCGCATTCCTGATGCAGATTTCGGTGCAAGGCGCATGGGGCGTGATTCCCGTGCATCTGAACGAAATCTCGCCCGATGAAATTCGAGCGACCTTTCCTGGCCTCGTGTACCAGCTGGGCAACCTGATCGCGTCGGTGAACGGACCGCTCCAGGCGGGCATCGCCGAAGCGCACGGCAACGACTACGCGAGCGTGATGGCGACGGTGATCGGCATCGTCGCTGTCGTGATCGCCGTCTTTATCCTGTTCAGCCGCGAACGGCGCGGCGTAGATATGACACAATCCGCCGAACAGGTCGCGGCGACGGTACACTGAGCGCACGCACCGCACATCCAACATCAGGGCGCCACGGCGCCCGGGCCAATGCAGCAGATACGAGGCCGCTCCGATTCGTTTCGGAGCGGCCTTTTTTGTCCGCGTCGTCTGCGAGGGCACGCGCGGTCGGACACTTTTAGAGGGGTTTATCGACACTCGCCTCTTGCCCGATCACCGACTGCATTCTTATCCTGAAAAAGAACGCACGTTTCAAATTCCAATTTGAATCGATTGTTTCGATGGGCGGGAGTCAGGCGCTGAAGCGCAAACTCCGCCCACACAGGGAGACACAACATGACAACACGGACGACGAGCCGCCACGCCGGCGACACGAAGGCGCGGATCCTCGATGCGGCAGAGACGCTCTTCATCGAATGCGGTTATGAAGCGATGTCGCTGCGGCAGATCACGTCGAAGGCGGAGGTCAATCTGGCCGCCGTGAATTACCACTTCGGCAGCAAGGAAGCGCTGATGCACGCCATGCTGGCGCGCCGCCTCGATCTGCTGAACCAGGAGCGCGTCAAGCTGCTCGACCGTTTCGACGCGATGCTCGGCACGCGCCTGACCTGCGAGCACGTGCTGGGCGCGATGTTCATTCCAGCGCTGCGCGTCTCGCGCGACACGCGAATCGGCGGCAAGGCGTTCCTGCGGCTGCTGGGCCGCGCGTACACCGATCCGTCGCCGTTCATCCGCGACTTCCTCAACGCGCACTACGCGAGCGTCTCCGTGCGCTTTTTCGATGCGTTCCAGCGCGCGCTGCCGCATCTGCCGCGTGAGGAACTCGGCTGGCGGCTGCACTTCGCGATCGGCGCACTCTCCGGCGTGCTGGCGGGCGCCGATACCGACAGCCTGATCAGCGAGTTCTCGCAAGGCAAGTCGATGAACGACCTGCAACTGATCGCGCGGCTCGCGTCGCTGATCGTGTCCGCGCTGAAGGCGCCGCTGCCCGATGCGAGCCAGCTCGCCGTGTTCGCCTCCGTGCTCGGCGATGCGGGCAGCACCGACATCGCGTGCGATGCGGTTCGGCAGGCGGCGCAAGATGGAGCGCAGGCGGCCTCGGAGCCGCAGACGCCATCGACGCCGCAAGCATCGCAGCCGCACCCATCGACCGATGCGGTCCACCGCTCCGGCCTGGGGTCCTTCGCGCAACCGGCGCAACCGGCGCAAGCCGACCGTCCCGCCGACACCCGCGATTACGGCGCGCACTACGCGACGCACGGCTGACACCCGCTGCAGCACGCGCGCAGGCACCGTCCCAGGTGTCTGCGCTTCGTATCGAACGAGGCAACGCTGGGCCTGAACCGCATTAGACGCGCCGCTCGGTGCGGCGGGCACGCAGGCTGCGATGGATAAGAGCGGGCGTCCGCCCCGCACCAGACAACCCGAAGACATCGCGAGCCGGCTATGTATCGCAAGCCGTGCTCGCCCTGAAAAAACGAAAAGGAGGGATCGCCATGACGTGGTTCATCGTTGCGCTGATCGTCGCCGCCGCGGCGCTCGTCTATGGGCAGGCACGGGCCTCGTGGTGGCTCGCGTTCCTCGTCGCGTGGGTCGCCGCTGCCTTCGTGACGCGCGCAGTGGGCGCGACGGCGACGATCCTGCTGTCGATCGTGCTGGTCCTTCCCGCGCTGGTGCTGACGCTCAAACCGCTGCGCCGCGCGTGGCTCAGCGCGCGGGTGCTCGACCTGTTCCGCAAGATCCTGCCCGACATGTCGCCGACCGAGCGCGACGCGATCGAAGCGGGCACGGTCTGGTGGGACGCCTCGCTGTTCTCCGGGCGCCCGCATTGGGACACGCTGCTCGGCTATGGCCCGGCCACGCTGTCCGTCGAGGAACAGGCATTCCTGGACAACGAATGCGAGCAACTCTGCGATCTCGCGAACGACTGGGAAACGACGGCCATCTGGCAGGACCTGTCGCCGCAAGCGTGGCAATTCGTCAAGGACAAAGGTTTTCTCGGGATGATCATTCCGAAGCAGTACGGCGGCAAAGGCTTCGGCGCCTACGCCCACTCGCAGGTCATCATGAAGCTCGCGACGCGCTGCTCGGCGGCCGCCGTCTCCGTGATGGTGCCGAACTCGCTCGGTCCCGCCGAACTGCTGCTGCACTACGGCACCGACGCACAGAAGAATCACTATCTGCCGCGTCTCGCGCGCGGCGACGAGATCCCCTGCTTCGCGCTGACGAGCCCTTACGCGGGCTCGGACGCGGCCGCGATTCCCGATGTCGGCATCGTCTGCAAGAGCACGTTCGAGGGGCGCGAGACGCTCGGCTTTCGCGTCACGTGGAGCAAGCGCTACATCACGCTCGGCCCGATCGCGACGGTGCTCGGTCTCGCGTTCCGCGCGCTCGATCCCGACCATCTGCTCGGCCAGGACGACGAACCGGGCATCACCTGCGCGCTGATTCCGACCCGCCACCCCGGCGTGAACATCGGCCGCCGTCACTGGCCGCTCAATGCCGTGTTCCAGAACGGCCCGAACTGGGGCAACGACGTGTTCATTCCGCTCGACTGGGTAATCGGCGGACGCGCGCAGGTCGGCAACGGCTGGCGCATGCTGATGGAATGCCTCGCGGCGGGCCGCGCGATTTCACTGCCGTCGTCGAATGTGGGCATGTCGAAAATCGCGGTGCGCGGCGTGGGCGCGTATGCGGCCGTGCGGCGTCAGTTCCGCACGGCGATCGGCAAGTTCGAGGGCGTGCAGGAAGCGCTCGGCCGCATGGGCGGCAACCTCTACGTGATGGACGCCGCGCGCCGCCTGTCCGCGCAGGCCGTCGATCTCGGCGAGAAACCGTCGGTGATTTCGGCGATCTCGAAGTACCACATCACCGAACGCAACCGCGAAGTGATCGATGACGGCATGGACGTCGTCGCGGGCAAAGGCATCTGCATGGGGCCGTCGAACTTTCTCGCGCGCGCGTACCAGCAGGTGCCGATTTCGATCACCGTCGAAGGCGCGAATATCCTCACGCGCTGCCTGATCATCTTCGGCCAGGGCGCGATCCGCTGCCATCCGTACGTGCTCAAGGAAATGGCCGCGACGCGCGAGCCCGACCGCGCGAAGGCGCTGCGCGATTTCGACGACGCGTTCTTCGGCCATATGAGCTTCACGCTGTCGAACGCAGTGCGCAGCCTCGTGCACGGCTTGACGGGCGGCGTGCTGATCGCGAAGCCGCAGCGCGCGCACGCGCCGCTCGTGCGCTACTACCGCGCGGCCACTCGCCTTTCGACCGTCTTCGCGCTGCTCGCCGACGTGTCGATGCTCGTGCTCGGCGGCGAACTGAAGCGCCGCGAGCGTATCTCGGCGCGTCTGGGCGACGTGCTGTCGCAGCTCTATCTGATCTCCGCGACGCTCAAGCGTTACGAAGACGAAGGCCGTCACGGCAGCGATATGGCGCTCGTGCAATGGGGTGTCGAAGATGCGCTGTATCGCGCGCAAACCGCCCTCGACGGCGTCCTGCAAAACTATCCGAACCGCTTCGCCGCGGGCCTCGTGCGGATGCTCGCGTTTCCGTTCGGCCTGCCGCATCGCGCGCCGTCCGATGCGCTCGGCAGCACCATCGCCGCACTGATGCAGACGCCGGGCGACACGCGCGACCGCCTGCTCGCGGATTCGTATGTGCCGCACGCCAGCGTCGACGCGATCGGCTACGGCGAGCTGGCGTTCGCGCTGACGCCGCAGGTCGCGCAGATCGAACAGCGCTTGCGCGAAGCGATCAAACACGGCCGCCTCGCGCCGATTCCGCAAAGCCTCGCCGATCTCGCCGAATGGACGGAGGCGGCGCAGCAGCGCGGGCTGATCGACGAAGACGAGCGCAAGGTGCTCGACGACTACGCGCGCTACGGCGCCGAGGTCGTGAAGGTCGACGACTTTCCCGCCGACTTCGGCCTGCTCGCCGACCTGCAACGGCGCAAGGAAGCCCTCGACAAGGCAATGGAACTGGCCGCCTGACCCATCTGCTCGATTCACCGCGCATCGTTTGACGGCTGCCGCAGGGGGGCGGCCGGCCAACGTCCTTCTTTCGCTCTCGATCCGTTAGTATTCCCCCGCAGCAACTCGAAGAAGGGACGCATAGATGCTAAGGATTCCAACGCTTGTCAGCCTTGCCTTTCTCGCCTCGGCAGCGTCGGCTGCCCACTTCGACAACCAGTCGGGACGCTATTCATTCACGCCGCTACCCTCGGCCGAAGCCGAGATGAAACGCATGAACACGATCATGGAGCTGTCGGATCAGCAACCCACGGGTCGCTACGTGCGTAAGGGCGAGACCGTGCGCGTGAACGTCGGCGGCATGCCCGGCGGGTATCGTGCGCGCGCGATGGTCGGCTTCCGCCGCATGATCGGAAAGTCGTCGCGGGATCAGCAGACCGCCCGCCTGCGCAACGGCAACAACCGGTTCGTCGCCAGCCAGAACGGCCCGCTGTTCATCACGATCACCGCGCCGGCCGGCAGGCCCGCCATGTCGACTGAAGTCGAGGTATCGATCGCGGATGGCAAGCCGTTGCCCCTCTTCGTGCAAGGCCGCACGAGCATGGGCGACTGGCGGGCGCAACTGGATCGCTACGCGGACGCGCCGTTCGTTCAACTGGTCGGCCAGCAAAGCATGATCACGTTGCCACGCGACGTGTTCCGGCGCGATCCCATCGCCGATCCCTCCGCCACCCTGGCGACGATCGGGCAGGTGCTCGCGATGCAGGACACACTGGCAGGATTCGACGGCGCAACACCGGCCGACGCGCGCACACCACTGCGCGCACACCTCGTGGTCGACTTCCGCACCTCACCGAAGGAAAGAAAAGGGGTGTACATGTATGCCACCGACCAGTTCATCGGCATGTTCGCGGACAACACCGCCGACCTCACCGACCCGGCGCGTCTGCGCAGGGAGTGGTCCATCTGGCATGAGGTCGGACATACGCACCAGCAGAACTCCTGGACATGGGACACGCTGGCCGAAGTCTCCGTCAACCTGTTCTCGCTGTATGTGCAGGAAAAGATGGGCGAGCCCAACCGGCTGGACGTGCCCGAACATGACGGCATCACGCCTCGCGAACGTGCGCGCGACTATCTCGCCCGTGCGTCGCGCGACTATGTATCGGACGTGGACGGCGAGTACGACGGCCTCGCGTTCGTGCGGCTCGTGATGTTCGATCAGCTGAAGCGCGCCTACGGCTGGGATCTTTTCACCCGGCTGTTCCGGTATTACCGCGAGCATCCTTTGCCTGACGACGTATCGGAGGCAAACAGGGTCGACCAGTTCGTGGTGGCGATGTGCACGGTATCCGGCAACGATCTGCGTCCATTCTTCGAAAAATGGGGTTTGCGGGCCAGCGCAGACGCGTACGGCAAGATCGCCGCGCTGCGTCTTCCCGTGCGCGCGATCGAAACCTGACCGGTCAGGCTGAAGCGTCCAGTTGCGGCGCGGCTGGCACATGACAGAGCCCACATCGTGCAACGCACCGCAACATGCCGCAGACGCCCGCCCCCGCAAATCCGTCCCCCAGCTTGCGGCAAGTCACGCGCTCCGTGCACACTGTCGTTCATCCGCCCGTCCGGGGGCCAGGAGCCAATAACGTGAACGATTCCTACCTGAACTTCGTCAATTCGCCGCTGGGCGCGCGGGTCGCGCGCTCGCTCGGTTTGCCGAAGCCCGAGGTACTGCGCCGCTACCGCGCCGATGCGCCGGAATTCGACGGCATCGTCGCCGTCGGCGCGGGGCCCGCGCCGCAACTGCTCGACGCGCTCGCCGACGTGGTCGCGCATATCGGCATGACGAGCGTCGCGCATGCCAGCGCGGGCCTGTGGGTGCCGCTCGCGAACCGCCACGGACTGATGACGGGCCGCTTCGAGCCCGCCGATCCCGCAGCCGGCTCGCAGGCGCGCGTCAAGGCGCTCGTGTTCGATGCGAGCGGCATCGAAAGCAGCGCGCAACTGGAATCGCTCTACACGTTCTTTCATGACGCAGTGCGCTCGCTCGACACATGCGGCCGGATCGTCGTGCTCGGCCGCCCGCCCGAAGCGTGCGCGAGCCCGCGCCAGTGGACGGCGCAACGCGCGCTCGAAGGCATGACGCGCTCGCTCGGCAAGGAAGCGCGGCGCGGCATCGCGGCCAATCTGATTTATGTGTCGCAAGGGGCCGAAAGCGGCATCGAATCGACGCTGCGCTTCTTTCTGTCGCCGCGTTCGGCGTACGTGTCGGGCCAGGTCGTGCGGATCGGCGCGGCGCCCGGCGGCATCGCGCCGAACTTCGGCCAGAACTTGGGCCAGGACTTGGGCCAGGACTTCGACTGGACCCAGCCGCTCGCCGGCCAGCGCGCCGTCGTGACGGGCGCGGCGCGCGGCATCGGCGCGGCGATCGCGAACGTGCTCGCGAGCCAGGGCGCGCACGTGATCGGCATCGACATTCCCAGCGCCACGCAAGCGCTCGACGCCACCCTGCGCCAGCTCGGCGGCACGGCGCTCGCGCTCGACATCGCCGCGCCGGAAACGCCCGCGCAGATCGCCGCGGCGCTCGACGAACTCGGCGTCGACGTGTTCGTGCACAACGCGGGCATCACGAAAGACAAAACCATCGCGAAGATGACGGAAGCGGCGTGGCGCAGCGTGATCGACATCAATCTGTCGGCGCAGGAACGCATCGACGACGCGCTGCTCGAAGCAGGCACGCTGCGCGACGGCGGGCGCATTATCTGCGTATCTTCGATCAGCGGTATCGCGGGCAACCTGGGACAGACCAACTACGCGGCATCGAAAGCGGGCGTGATCGGCCGCGTGCAGGGCATGGCGCCGTATCTGGCCGCGCGTCGCATCACGATCAACGCAGTCGCGCCCGGCTTCATCGAAACGCAGATGACCGCGAAAATGCCGCTCGCGCTGCGCGAAGCGGGCCGGCGGATGAATTCGATGAGCCAGGGCGGCCAGCCCGCCGACGTCGCCCAGACCATCGCCTGGCTCGCGCATCCCGGCTCGGCGGGCGTGACGGGCCAGGTCGTGCGGGTGTGCGGACAAAGCCTGATAGGAGCGTGACCGTCATGGCGTTCTACGACTCCAGTTCGGTGTTCGGCGCGCCGCGCCTGAAAACGATCGTGCTGCCGGAACTGCCCAAACCCGCGAACCTGTATGCGCGGGCGCTGACGGGTGTCGTCAAGGGCTTCCAGCGCAACCGCCCGAGCGATCTGCCGCTGCTCCGGCTGGTGCGTCCCGCCGTATCGCTCGATTCCGTCGCGATCGAGCGCTATGCGCGGGTGTGCGGCTTTTTCCCCGAGCAGGGCATTCCGTTCACGTTTCCGCATCTGCTGGCGTTCCCGCTGCATCTAATGTTGCTGACGGAGCCCGCGTTTCCGTGGTCGGCGCTCGGCCTCGTCCATCTGGCGAATAGCGTGCACATGCGCCGCCCGCTGTCGTTCGACGACACCTTGCGCGTCGAGGTCGAATTCGGTGCGCGCCTGCGCCACGACAAGGGCCAGGCGTTCGTGCTGCAGACGCGCGTCTACCGGCGCGGCGAAGCCGTCTGGGACGGCGACAGCGTGTATCTGAAGCGCGGCGTCGCGGCGAGCGGCGATCCGCTCGCGCCGCTGGAGACGGCGGGCGACACGCTCGCGCGCGCGGCGCGCTGGCAGCTTCCGTCGCAACTGGGCCGCGACTACGCGAAGGCCTCGGGCGACTTCAATCCGATCCATCTGTCGATGCTCTCGGCCAAAGCGTTCGGCTTTCCGCGCGCGATCGCGCACGGCATGTGGACGCTGGCACGCACGGCGGCGGCATTGCAACCGCCCAGGCGCCTCGCCGATGCGACGCTCGCAGGCGAATTCAAGCTGCCGATGCTGCTGCCCGGCGAAGCGTCGCTGTGGACGGCATCGCCCTCGCCCACTGCGCGCGAGTTCGAAGTACGCGATCCCGAAGGCGGCAAGCCGCACCTGCGCGGCCGCTTCCAGTGGAACCTGCAATGACGCGCGCCGTGCGCGCCCCGCTGCACGGCCTGCATCCGACGTTGGAATCCATGCCCGGCCTGATCCGTTTCAAGCAGGTGCCGGGCGCTGCATGCACGATCCGATCCGTCCAGCAGACGGACACTCCCAGGGAGCCACTCGATGCCTGCCCCGTCACATCCGCCATCCCACCCGCTTCCCGCCGCGCGCCGCGTGGCGATAGTGGGCGGCAACCGCATCCCGTTCGCGCGCTCGAACACGGCCTACGCGACGGCGTCGAACCAGGACATGCTGACTTTCGCGCTGCAAGGTCTGATCGACCGTTACAACCTGCATGGCGAGCGCCTCGGCGAAGTCGCGGCGGGCGCCGTCATCAAGCATTCGCGCGACTACAACCTGACGCGCGAAGCCGTGCTGTCGACCACGCTCGCAAAGGAAACGCCCGCCTACGACGTGCAACAGGCATGCGGCACGGGCCTCGAAGCGGCGATTCTGGTGGCCAACAAGATCGCGCTCGGCCAGATCGAAGCGGGCATTGCGGGCGGCGCCGATACGACCTCGGACGCGCCCATCGGCGTCAACGAACGGCTGCGCAAGATCCTGCTCGAAGCGAACCGCGGCAAGTCGGCGGGGCAGCGCGTCGGCGCGCTCGCCAAGCTGCGGCCCGGCATGTTCTTCAAGCCGCTTTTGCCGCGCAACAGCGAACCGCGCACAGGGCTGTCGATGGGCGAGCACTGCGAGCTGATGGCCAAGCGCTGGGGTATTTCGCGCGAGGCACAAGACGTGCTCGCCTACGATAGCCACCGCAAGCTGACGGAAGCCTACGCGCGCGGCTTTCTGAACGACCTGATGACGCCCTTTCGCGGTCTCGCACGCGACAACAACCTGCGCAGCGACCTGACGCTGGAGAAGCTGGCTACGTTGAAGCCCGTGTTCGACCGCGACGCGGGCACGATGACGGCGGGCAACTCGACACCGCTGACGGACGGCGCATCGGCCGTGCTGCTCGCCAGCGAGGCATGGGCGGCGGCGCGCGGCCTTCCCGTGCTGGCGTGGCTCAGCTGGCACGAGACGGCCGCCGTCGATTTCTTCGACAAGAAAGAGGGCTTGCTGATGGCGCCTGCGTACGCCGTGCCGCGCATGTTGAAACGCGCGGGCCTGACGTTGCAGGATTTCGACTTCTACGAAATTCACGAGGCGTTCGCGGCGCAGGTGCTCTGCACGCTCGCCGCCTGGGAGGACGATGAGTACTGCCGCACGCAACTGGGACTCGAAGGCGCGCTGGGAACCATCGATCGCGCGAAAATGAACGTGAACGGCGGATCGCTCGCGACGGGCCATCCGTTCGCCGCCACGGGTGGACGCATCGTCGCCGGACTCGCAAAGCTGCTCGCGCAGCTCGACAAGCCGGCGGGCACGGCGCGCGGGCTGATTTCGATCTGCGCGGCGGGCGGCCAGGGTGTGGTCGCGATTCTGGAACGGTAGAATCGCGCGCCATCCGCACCCGAACGATTCATGCACACGACACAAACAACGACAAAGCTGGCACTCCGGGAGACATCGCCATGACCGAGCCGACCACATCGCAATCAACGCAGACGCAGACGCAGATGCAATCTCAGACGCAACCGACACAACCAACGCAACCGACGCAAGCGCAGCGCGCGCCGAACACCGACGGCATCTGGTATGCGTCGTATGCGCCCGATGTGCCGCGCGAGATCGACGTGTCGCAGTACGCGTCGCTCGTCGAGTTCTTCGACGAATGCACGACGCGCTTTCGCGAGCGCGTCGCCTATGTGAGCGTCGGCGAAAGTCTCACGTACGCCGAACTGGCGCGCAAGGCGACCGCGTTCGGCGCGTATCTGCAGAGCATCGGCGTGAAGCCCGGCGACCGCGTCGCGATCATGCTGCCGAATACCTTCCAGTATCCCGTCGCGCTATTCGGCGTGCTGAAAGCGGGCGCGGTTGTCGTCAACGTGAATCCGCTTTATACGGTGCGCGAACTGTCGCATCAACTGAAGGACAGCGCCGCGCAGACCATCATCGTGTTCGAGAACTTCGCGAAGACTGTCGAAGACTCGCTGCCCGGCACGCGCGTGCAGAACGTGATCGTCACGGGCTTAGGTGATCTGCTCAAGGACGGTCTCAATCTGAAAGGCAAGCTGATCAACTTCATCCTGCGCCACGTGAAGAAACTGGTGCCCGCGTACAACCTGCCGCAAGCCGTGCCGTTGCTCGATGCGCTCGCAACGGGCTACCGGCGCACGCTCGCGCCCGTGCAGATCTCCCCTACCGACCTCGCGTTCCTGCAATACACGGGCGGCACGACGGGCGTCGCGAAAGGCGCGATGCTCACGCACCGGAACATGGTCGCGAATCTGCTGCAGGCGAAGGTCTGGGCGGAAGGCCAGTTGACCGACGAGATCGAAACGGTGCTCACCCCGCTGCCGCTCTATCACATCTACTCGCTGACCGTGAACGCGATGATCTTCATGGGACTGGGCGGGCGCAACATCCTGATCGCGAACCCGCGCGACATCAAGATGGTGATGAAGATTCTGCGGCACGAAACCTTCACGGGCATCACAGCCGTCAACACGCTCTACAACGCGTTCCTCGACAACGAAGAATTCCGTCACCGCGATTTCTCGAAGCTCAAGCTCGCGATGGCAGGCGGCATGGCGATGCAAAAAGCCGTGGCCGACCGTTTCCGCGAGGTGACGGGCAAGCCGATCATCGAAGGCTACGGGCTGACCGAGTGCTCGCCGATCGTCTCTATGAACCCGGTCGATCTCAAGCGCATGCGCGAGTTCGACGGCTCGATCGGCCTGCCCGCGCCGTCCACTCAGGTGCGCTTTCGCAAGGACGACGGCAGCTGGGCGAATATCGGCGAACCGGGCGAGCTGTGCGTACAAGGTCCGCAGGTGATGAAAGGCTACTGGAACCGTCCCGAGGAAACCGCCAAGGTGCTCGACGACGACGGCTGGCTCGCGACAGGCGATATCGGCGTGATGGATTCGCGCGGCTATATCCGGCTGATCGACCGCAAGAAAGACATGATTCTTGTGTCGGGTTTTAATGTGTATCCCAACGAGATCGAAGACGTGATCGCGATGCACCCCGACGTGCGCGAAGTGGCCGCGATCGGCATTCCCGACGTCGCGCAGGGTGAACGCGTGAAAGTGTTCGTCGTACGGCGCAACCCTTCGCTCACCGAGGAGCAGGTGATCGCGCATTGCCGCAAGAATCTGACGGGCTACAAGGTGCCGAAGGTCGTCGAGTTCCGCGACGAGCTTCCGCAAACGAATGTCGGCAAGATTCTGCGGCGCGAGCTGCGCGATCAGGAGCTGGCAAAGCAGACAACCTCGTGACGGTTTCGCGCGCCTGACCGCGTAGCAACGGCGAAGCCTTCCGCGCTTTTGGGAGCGATTCATGCGTCACCCGGAGTTGGTGGAAAAGCTCGCCCGCTGGTGGCCGCGCTTCGGCTCGCGCTGTGGCTCACTTTATGGCTCGCGCTGGATATCGCTGATCGTCGCGCAGCTGGCCTGCGTGTTCATCGCGGGCGCCGCCGCCGCGCAGAACGATGCCGCCGCGCTCGCCGCGCATGTCGCCCCCCAGATCGCGCTGGGCGCGAGCGAGGCCGTCGCGAATGCCGCGAAGCTGCCGCTGGAGCAGCAGGTCAAATGGCTGCGCAACGCCGCGCAAAGCGGCGCGCTCGAGCAGATGGACGACGCGCAGCTCGTCGCGTTGTTCGAATCGTTCGATCCGCTCACAGTGCCGCGCTATATCGAGGAAGGGCCGAACGGCTACCCGTCGTACGAGTTCACGATGCTGCGCCAGGAGCGCATTCGCGGCATCTGGCCGCGCCGGCCCGATCACATGCTCGTGCGGCTCACGCGCGAGCCGCTGCGCATCTACGCAAGGTGGCTGCCCGACGGCCCGCATTCGGGTCAGGAAATCATCTACGACGAGTCGAAGCGCGCCGACGAGATGTACGGCCATCTCGGCGGCATCTTCAACATCATCCCGCTATGGACGTCGATCAACGGCACGCTGGCGCGCTCGCAGTCGAACCATCGCGTGCGCGATCTGGGCACCGAGTTCATCGCGCAGCAGTTTCTCGACGAAGGCCGGAAGTTCGCCAATGTGGGGATCACGCGGCCTGCCAGCATCGACGTGCGAACGGTCGGCGGCGTGCGCGTCGTTGCCTTCACCTATGAAACGCCGACGGGTCAGCCCGAGTACTACGCGAAAAAGGAAGTACTCGGCCTCGATCTGCGGCATCCCTATTTCCGGACGGCCGAATCGTACGGCAACGACGGCCAGATTTTCGAACGCATCGTGTTCCTGACGATCACGCCGAAAACCTTCGACGACATGGCGTTCGATCCGAAAAACCCCGACTACCGGTTCTGATCAGGCTGTCAGCGCGAACGCGACCGACGCGCGCTGCGGCACGCTGCGCGCGTGCGTGATCGGCGCGGCGGGTGGCAGCGCAAGGCGCGCGAGCACGAAGAAGTCGGCGGCGCGCGTGAGACCGACGAGCGTCAGCCGTCCGCCCGGATGCAGCATGCGCGGCGCGAGCGTGTCGTACCAGAGCGCGGCGATATCGGCGTGCGGCGCGGCGCTCACATCGAAAACGGGCAGACGCATGCGCGCGGCGTGATCGCTCAGCGCCGTGGATTCGGGCAGCGCCGTGTCGATCAGCGCGAGATCGGCGCGCATCCCGTCCAGACGAAGCCACGGCATCCCGAAAGCCGGCGCTAGCCACGCGCCCGCTGCGATGAATGTGCGCCGCTGCATGTCATGCCCTCATGCTCGTGGTCATGTGTATCCGCGCCAGTTGCGAAACGCCTTTGGCCAGATGCCCTGCTTGCCCGGCGACAGGATACCCATCGGATCGAGCGCGTCCTTGATCGTCTCCGACAGCCGCAGCATGGCGCCGTCGTTGAAGCTGTAGCGCGCCGCCGCGAAGTCCATGTAGACCAGATGCGAGCGGTACTCGCCGTAACCCGCGCCGTGCGCGTCGCTCATCCACGCGCGCAGCAGGTCGCCGGCCAGTTCGCTCTGCCGCGCGTCGCTTTTGTCGAAGATCGCCGCGGCGATGTGATGCAGATGCCGCTCGCCCGACGTGAAGCCGCCGTAGTAGTCGAAGCCGTATTCGTTGGCGCGCGCCTTCGCCATCGAATACTGGCGCATCGCATCGCGCCCTGTTGCCGGACAGACGGGCGAAAAGTCGACATGCGCGCCACTGCCGCCGCGCCATTCGAGCATGCGGAACGCCGTCATGCCCGGAATGCCGGCGAGGTTGCGATCGCCGCCCGCCTCCGGCTCCGCGTTGCCGTCGTAGGTCTTCGACAGCATCCGCGCACCCGGAATGCGGCCGAATGCGCGCCGCACGAGCCGCTCTTGCGCTTCGATCACTTCGCGCTCGCCGTAGAGCGCGTAATGCAGATTCCAGCGGCCAATTTTGAGCGCCTCGGTCATCGACGCGATCGCGCTCTCCGGCATCACGCCCATGCCCTGATACCACTGAGAGCGCGGCCCGATGCCCGCCGCCCGCCGCAGCGCGCCTTCGATCACCGCCTGGTTGCCGATCGTGCCGTTCAGCCGCAACGGCCGCAGCGTCTCGACGACCGCTTCCAGATCGTCGTCGCGCTGAAACTGGATTTCGCCCAGCAGATACGCGCTCGGCGCGGGCATCAGCCAGACGCCCATCTTCGTGACGATGCCGTAATTCGACTGCATGAACATCGGATCGAACGACGGCCCGTAGCCATGCCTGAACGCCTGCCACGACGTGCCGATCTCGATCCCGCCCATGCCCGTTCGCACGAGTTCGCCATTCGCGAGCATCACTTCCATCCCGCATTGCGCCGCTGCGTGATCGCCGTAGTTCGTCGTGCCGAAGCCGCGTTCGAGCGTGTTGCCGACAATGCTGCCCCAGCCCGCTGCGGGCGGATCGACCCACAACTTGTAGCCGCGCTCGCGCAGATGATGATGCAGATCGAAGTAGCTGACGCCGGGTTCGACGAGCGCATAGGCGAGCGGCTCGTCGACGGCGAGAATCCGGTTCATCCGCTGCAGATCGAGCACCACCGATCCCGGCAAACGCGGCGCCGCTCCGCCATACGCAAAGTTGCGCCCTGTGGACACCGTCCAGAGCGGAATGCGGTACTCGTTCGCGACGCGCAGAATCGCGCGGATCTCATCGACGCTCGCGGGCAGCAGCGCAGCCGACGGCACGAACGATGCAGCCAGCGAGCCCGGCGCGAACGGATCGGCATAGGGCGCAAGGCTCGCTGGCGACGACGCGACCTGGGTGGCGCCGACGATCGCCTCGAAGGCGGCGAGCGCGCGGTCGAACGTCGCGGCGGAAATGTCCGGCGGCAGGATGCGTGTCAAGGTGTGCCCTCGTCGTGTCGAAGCGGTATTGGCTGGCTGGGTTGCCTGCTGTCGCCCGTTAGCGTTTGTTCATTACTGATAGTCGACGCGATGCGTTCGCGCGACACGCATCGCGCACGGTCAACGCCGATGCCCGCCACCCATGCCGCCCATGCCGCCCCATGTATGCCCGCCGCCCCATGTGTGCCCACCGCCCCATGTGTGCCCGCCGCCCCAGCCGTGCATGCCGCCCGTTCCGTGGAATCCGCCGCCCGGCCGCCCCCAGTGCACGTGGTTCATGTGATGGAAATGATGGAACCGGTCGACGAACACGAACGACGCGCCGAAGCCCACGGCGACAGGCGGCCCCCAATACCACGGATCATAGTAAGGATAGGCGGGAATCGGATAGACGACGGCGGCTGCGTCGCCGCCTTGCTGGATTTGCCATGTCCCGTCCGGCTGCTGGCAAGCAAGCCCGCTGATCTGCTGCGTCGTGCCGTCGATCTCCGCCTGGCCGACGATGTTGCGGCATGTCATCTGATCGTTGAGCGGCTCTTGCGCGGCAACGGGCGGTGAAGCCGGCACCGCGCATCCGGCGCACACGCACAGCGCCGCGCCGAGTCCAAACAAAGTACGCATGATGTGTCCTGCCCGACGGTGCGGCGTTGCGGCACGTTCGTGTGCCGTCGCCGTGAAGACGCCCTCGATTCGCCTTGCAGGACGCGCGGCCAATGGCCGCTGCAGATTAGCCGTGAGCGAAAAATCACGCGCCTGCACAACTTAAACGCTTGTGCACAAGGCGCTATTCCTGCCGCACGGGAAGCGGCGGCGCGGATCGTGTTACGCGATGTTTCCGGCACGTGGAACGACGCTGCGGCGCGACGATTACTGCCACGTCTCCGGACGGCCGCCGAGTTCGCCGCACACTTCGATCGCAATCGAGCGCAGCTTGTCTTCCTCGATCGGGCCGGACAACGCGTAGCCCATGCGGTCGCTGATCCAGTAGAAGGTGCGACGGTTGCCGTCGCGGAACAGCCGGAACGCGGTCTCGTCTTTCGGAATACCCGTCACGTAGAGCGTGAGCCGCGCGCCGCCCTGGTTCTCGTACATGAATTGCGCGGCGGGGCCTGCCTCGCCCGGCAACAGCCGTCCGCCGACGAGCGTATAGCCGTACTCCTGCAGCGACGGCACGGACAGGTGGCGGTTCAGGCGCTTCGACAGCCAGTTGATCAGATGCTCTTCCTCGGCGGCCGCCACCTCGACGGGATGACGGCGCTCCGGCGTATAGACGGCATACGCGATATCCGCGCGCCGCGCGAACGACATCACGTCGCCATTGCCGCCGCCTCCGAGGCGCGGCACCAGCGGGCCGAGCGCGAGCGCCAGCCCCGCGCCGACGGCGAGCCAGCACGCGGCGACGGCCACGCGGCGCCACCACGGAATGCGCGCGCGCAGCACGATGAACGGCGGCTCCTCGCGTTCGGGCGCGCCGCACAGCGCCTGCAGCGCGGCCTTCTGCGCGCGCCACGACGCGACCTGCGCGGATGCCTGCGGGTCGCGCGCCAGATGCTCGCGCACGGCCTCGCGCTCGCGCTCTGACAACTCGCCGTCGACGAATGCCGACAGCGCGCGCAGATCTGGCGCGTTCGCGGAACCGGTAGTGTTTTCGTCGTTGTTCATTGCGCGCTTCTCACCTGGCCTTCACCACTTTCAGCGACGGCGACTTGTGGACAGGCCCTTCCGTCAACAATGCCCGCATATGCTCGCGGGCGCGAGACAGCCGCGACATCACCGTGCCGATCGGCACGCCGAGCGCCGCAGACGCCTCCTGATAGCTCAACTCCTCCACGCAAACCAGCAACATCACCTCGCGCTGCTCGACTGGCAGACAATAAAGCGCGCGCTGCACATCGCGCAACACCAGACCGTCGACTTCGCCGCGCGGCGCTTCGAGATTGCGCCATGGCGCGCTCTCGTCGTCGACGGCGATTTCGCGGCGCACGCGCAACTGGTCGATATACAGGTGCCGCAGAATGGTCAGCAGCCACGCGCGCAGATTGCTGTCGGGGCGGAAGCCCTTCCAGCGCGCGAGCGCGCGCTCGGCCGTATCCTGAACGAGATCGTCCGCCCAAGCAGGGTCGCCCGTCAGCGCGCGCGCATAGCGCCGCAACTGCGGGAGCCACGAAATCACTTCGGCCTCGAAGTTCACCCGGCGCGCGCCGTCATGCGGGCACAGGCATCGTCAATAGCCGCCACTGCTGCCGCTCGTGCCGCTGCTGCTCGCACCCGAGCTTCCATCGCCCATGGCTTGACATGCGCTCAGCGAGAGCGACGCCACCCCGAGCGCGAGCACAACGAATACAGCCGATACCAGTCTGGACACTTTCATGTAAAACCTCCTGCACGGCGAGGCGCGACGTATCGCGTGGCCATGCGTTGATCCGGCGGCACGCGCGCGAGCGACAAATGACGCGACGCCGGTGACCCATTGGACAGTTGAGGAAACTTTCTGCAGAGACTGACGCCCATTGCCGATGCGTGCTGCTGATGCGTCCGTCCTGCCGTCTCACGGCTTCGCGGCTTTCGTGCGATGCCTGACCGATAAACGCTCGCGGCCGGCGTTTTATTCCGCCGCCTGCGCCGATGGCGGCATCTGTCGTCTCGAACGAGCGTGCGTGCCGACGCCGCCGGGCGCCTTCGTCCGCCTGTGAACGTTGGCTGGCGCGCATAGCGCCGCATTGATTTGGTAACTCAACGTTACACTTGATCTTTTAAGGATGCTTCCGCGCCCACAAGTGGTTATAGTGGTCGTCAACCCAGTTCGACCTCTGGAACCATCATGTCGCCACAAAGCGACAACGGGTAAAATCACGGCGAACAACCGTTTCTCTACACACAATTGTCCATGCCTTCCGCAGAATCGCATCCGCAAAACGACTTTATGAACGCAGCGCGCAAAGAACGTAAGCGCGTCGAGATTTACCTCGTCAACGGCATTCGCCTGACGGGCTGCATCGAGTCGTTCGACCAGTATCTGGTGATGCTGCGCACGCCTGTCGGGCTGCAAGGCATCTACAAGCGCGCCATTTCCACGATCCAGCTCGACACGGGCACACGCCCCGCGCCGCGCGCAGGACGGCCGTCGCATGGCGAACATTCCGCGCGTGGCCCGCACGGCTCGCGCGAACACCGCGAGCCCCGGGAACCGCGCGAGCCGCGTGAGTCGTATGGCGCATCGCAAGGGCCGTCGGACCGGTCTTCGTCGTCGGACGCTCCCGTGGTCGTCACCCGCCGCAGACGCCTGTATGGCGCGGGCAACAATGGTAGCGATCAGGGTAACAACGGCGGCGGCACTGAATAAGGCCGCGAGGCCGGACAGGCTTCACGGCAGAATGAGGCGCGCACCGGGCGCGCCTGCATCGCAACACGGGCGGCTGGCTAGCCGGGACGACTGGCCAGCTGCTTGAGCATCTTCTCGATCCGCACGCCCTGCTGGGCAGTCAGTTCATACCCGCACTTCACTTCGAGCACCCGTCGCTGCCAGTAGCGCGCGTTCAGCAGACGCACCATCGGCTGACGCATCGCCCACTCCAGATGCTCCAGTTCCGACTCGACAACATGTGACGCGTTCAAGCGCTGTCCGCTGCCATATCCGTTCGGTTGCATGGTCGCCCTCGTAAGCCAGCCGCGCCCGGCGCTTTCGTACGCGCCAGCGTCGTGTGACACCGTTATAACGAACGATCCCGCGAGAAATTCCATTGGCCTGCATGGAACCTACAACATGCTTTCGCGATCTTCAACCTGAGTCGCGGGTCCGTGTGCGATTCGCGCCACGCCGCGTGCTGTCCACGTGCATTTGACCTATGCCATTGGCCCAGGCGACTGCGACGGCCTGGTTGCGTTATGCTGACTTCAATCTATGTAGCGGAGCCCGTCATGTCCACTTCGAAACACCCCAACCCGAAGGCCCCCGAAACACATCCGTCCAGCGACGAACGCCTGGACGAAGCGCTCGACGAGACCTTTCCCGCCAGCGACCCGATCGCGGTCGATCCCGACGAGGACGACGACGATAACCGTCAAGGCAAGCAGAAGAAGTCGCGCTAAGGAAGGCACTTGCGGGGCGAGATATGCCATCCGCGCGGACGCTACGCGCGCGCGGGATGGGTAGAGACGGCCGTGTGAGCGACGACGCGTGCGCCGTGCGCGGATGCACGGCTCACGTTGCTATCGCTGCGTACGTCGACGCAAACGCCTCGCGGCGGCGCAGACGAACGAACACACGCATGGCCGGACGCGTGGCGCGGGTCTGCTCAAACAGACAAGGCGAGCCGCGAAACCGTGAAGGCCGGCGCGGCTCGCGCAACGTCAGTGCACCGGCAAACCGCTTTCGAGCTGGCGCTGCAGATCGCGCACCTGGCGCTGCGCCGCGCGCAACTGCTCCTGCGACTGCGCCTTCTGCTGCGCAAGCGCAGCCGCTTCGGCACGGGTCTGCTGCTGCATGCTGTTGACGATGGTCTGCTGCTGGTGCGCGATGTTCAGGTCGGCCTGCAGACGGTTCGCGCGTTCCTGCGACAGCGCGACGAGGCGATCGGTGTACGCCTTCTGCGCTTCGAGCTTGGTGCGGCGGATCTCGACATCAGACAGCTGCGCTGTCTGGCGCGCGAAGTCGCGGTAGATCTGCTCGGCGCGCGTTTCGTCCTGCGTCTTGATCACGCGCCAGAAGTTCTTCTGCTGGAAGAGCGCGACGTAGTACGTCATGTCCTTGCCATAGAACAACAGGCTCGCACCGTAGCTGCCGTTGTAGGTCGTGCGCAGTTCGGTGATATCGGTGCCGTGAATCTTCTGTTGCAGTTCCGCGACATTGCCCGCCGCCGACTGCTTCGCCTCGTCCGGCGTGAGCGCAATCGTTTGACTGGCCGCATCGACGGGAGCAGCAGCAGGCGTGGTCTGCGCAGCGATCACACTCGCTGCGTCGTCCGTGCCGTTGCCGGCGGAACTCTGCGCGTAGACCCCTTGAACGCCCCCGAAAACGATCATTGCCGACATCACGATGTGTCGAACTTTCGACTTCTGGTCCATGTAATTTCTGCTCGTGTCGTGTTTTAGTTTTGCAAAACCGTTCAATTATTACTCACTTTCACGAGTTTCGGGTTCCTCGTCGAAAATTTGGTACTTACGCATCTTTTCCCACAGCACCTTGCGGCTGATACCGAGGTATTGCGCCGTGTCCTGGCGGCGCCAGCTGTTCGCATCGAGCGCGGCGAGCACGCGGCTGCGCTCGGCCATATCCCACTTGCTGCGATCGACGAGCACTTCCGCCGCGCTCTCGGCGGGCACGGGCTGACTGCTGCGCGCCACCGCAAGCAGCCGGTGCAGCCGGGCCGCATCCCACGCGCCGATCTGCCGTACCGTCACGCCGATCCGTTCGGCCAGGTTGCGCAGCTCGCGCACGTTGCCGGGAAAGTACGTGTCGGCGACGGCGTCCGCGAGCCAGTACGGAATATCGGGCAGCGACGCGAGACGCTCGGCCCCGACCACGGAGGCGATGAACGCCTTGAAGATGGCGATCTTGTCGACCGCGCCCCGCTCTTCCAGCGACGGAATTTTCAGTTCGATCACGGCGAGCCGGTAGTACAGATCCGCGCGGAACGTGCCGTCCTTCACGAGTTGCGGCAGGTGCCGGTTGGTCGCCGCGACGAGCCGGAAGTCGAGCTTCACGGGCGTCGCCGAGCCGATGCGCGTGACGGCGCTGTCCTCGAGCACGCGCAGCAGCTTCACCTGCTGGTACAGCGGCAGGTCGCCGATCTCGTCGAGAAACAGCGTGCCGCCGTCGGCCTGTTCGAAATAGCCCTTGTGCGCGCCGACGGCGCCCGTGAACGACCCTTTCGAATGTCCGAAGAACAGCGACTCGAAGAGCCCGTCGGGAATCGCGCCGCAATTCACGGCGATGAACGGCCCGCGCCCATACCGCGAATGTTTCTCGTGCAGCAGTTGCGCGATGCGCTCCTTGCCGACCCCCGTTTCGCCATGCACGAGCACGCTCGTCTCGCAGTCGGCGAACGTGTCGACTTCGTGCAGCAGCGCCTGCATGCATTCGGAGTTCGCGACGAGCGCACTCGGCTCCAGCGTCTGCGCGGAATGCGCGCGCAGTTGCACGACCAGCTTCGTCACCATGCTGCGCAGTTCGGCGCAAGTGAAGTCGAGGGGCAGCACGTGCGAGTACTCGGCGGGATACATTGCCGGGTCGTGGTCGCGCGGCGCGGCGCCGACCCAGATCACGGGCATGCCGTGCGTCGCCTGCAGGTCGCGCACGGCGAAGCCCGCCGTATCGATCACCGACACGCTGATGAGCGCAAGCGACGGCCGCGCCGACGTGCGCTCCAGCGAGATCGCGACATCGTCGGCGCGGATCACTTCGACTTCGAAGCTCGCCATGCAGCGCGCGACGCGATCGACGATATCGGCCTTGCCCTCCCAGACGTACAGGTCCAGTTCCTCGATTTTCGTGGTGGCTCTCATAAGCAGGATTTCATTGGATGGCCGTTTCCTGTTAGTCGACGAGTTGCGCGTCGCTGCACGACAGCGAGGTCGCATGGACGGTGCTCACGCCGACCTGCACGCCGAGTAGTTGCAGCAGCGGCACCAGCACGGTGTCGAGGCTGCCCAGAATGGGTTGCAGCGTATCGGCGAGCGATTGCACGCTCGGCTGGTATGCAAGCGCCTGCCCCGCCGTCAAAGGCACGCCGGCGAGCGTCAGATAAACCCGGGTCGGCAGTTGCGAGATCAGTTGTCCGAGCAGCCCGCCCGATTCGGAGCCGAGCGCGTTCGCATTGCCGCCCTGCGTGTCGTCGCCGTCGCCTGCGGCGCCGTTGAACATGAGCGTCTCGGGTGCCTGGCTCTGCAACGCGACATTGAGTCCCGACGAAGGCGTGCCCGTGCCCGCATAAACCTCGACCAGCGATCCCACCAGGCTCGCCACTTTCGCGGGCTGCTGGCATTGCGCAACGTTCGTCGTATTGGTCAGTTTCGACGCGGCATCCCCGCCGATGCATGCGCTCGCCACGCCCGTCTGCATGACGCGTATCGTGCTCGTGCTCGCGGCCTTCGAAGCCGCGCACTGCGTCTGCGTCAGGGCAGCCGTGCCGTTCGCGCCTTCGACATAAAGCGGAAGGTCGATGGTCGCGAGCAGCGGAATGGTCAGATTCAGATCGAGATACACCCGCACCTGCGCGGCATGCGCGCTCGTGCGCCAGGCACCGCTGCCGTCCATGCCCGCCTCGCCGACGGCGATCACGGGCGCTTGCAGGATCGCGGCCTTCGCGGTCAGGCTCACAGGCAACGTCATGCCCGCCATCGCCGACGGATTGAGCGCCGCGCCGAGATCGAGCGCCGACGTGCCGTGCGCGAGTTCCGCGGCGACGATCAAGGCATCGAGCGCGCTGATCGCCGCCGAGGCGGCCGCCTGCCTATCGGCAAGACCGATCGCCAGCAATCCGGGCGCGGCTGTGCCGCCGTCGCCCAATGCGATCTTCGCGCCGCCGCTCGCCGCCGCCTGAATCGCCGTCAGCGCGGACGTCACGCTGGCACTCGCCGCGTGGTTCCGGCTGAGCACGCTCACCATTGCGCTGGCGAGATCCGGCACCGACGCTTTCGCGTTCAGCAGTTCGTCGATCGACGCGACGCCGATTTGCGCGGCGAGATCGCCCAGCCGCACGTTCGTCGATGCGAGCGCCTGCCACGTCGCGACATCGAGCGACACGTTCGCGCCGAGCAACGCGCTCATCAATCCGTTGATCGCGCCGCCCGACAGCGAAGCCAGATTCGTCGACAGCGAGAACGACGCCGTATCCGTTGCCTTCGCGGTCGCGACGGCCTGCACATCGCGCGCGGGTCCGATGAAGAAATGCTTCACGCTTTGGGTGGCCGTCACCTGCACGGCATTGAGCGGCGTCGCACGCGACGTGTCGAATTGCGCAGGCCCGCTCGCCGCCGTCCATCTGCCGCAGGCGACGCTGACGGGAGCATCCCCCGCATAGCCGTTGCGCGCCGCCGCCTGCTGCGCGGAAAGCGTTGCGCCCGCGCAGCCGCCCGCCATGCCGATGGTCTGCGCGCCCGCGACGGCGGCCATGTCGGCTGCCTGCTGCAACTGGCGGCGCACCAGAAAGACATGGCCGACGTCGAGCACACCGAGCGCCGCGACGGCCGTGCCAATCCACACCGCCGCCAGCACGGCCGTCGCGCCGCGCTGGCGGCGCGCGCTCGCGTGTCGGGAACGGTGTGCGAAAGTCTGCATCGACGATGGGCGGTCGGTCTGGCGCAATGGCATTTCAGTTCTGCTGCGCTCCACCCGTGTTCGTGTAATCGACCCGCAGCAGATTGCCGCCCCCGCCCACCGACGAGCCGAACGACACAGGAATCTTCGCCTTGAACGACTCCATGTAACGCTGGTACGCGAGGCCCGCTTCATCGCCGAGCATGGTCAGAGGCGGCGCGGCTTGCGCGCCGCTGCGCTGCAGGTCGAGCCAGGCATGCGTCGAGTGGCCGATTTCGCTTGCGAGCGGCGTGTCGACCGGGGGGCTGCCGCCTGCATCCTGCGCGCAAGCGCCACCCGTCATGCACAAGCTCGCCGCAACGATGCATGCCGCGCCGATGCGACGCCCTCTCATCTCCGTTTTCATCGCTCTCTCCCTGATCCCTGGTCGCCGCGCGAGCCGCGTCTTCATTGCGCAAACCGTTGCAGCAAACGCCGAGGCTGATCGACGGGCTGCAGGTTCGCCACCGGCGTCGGCGTCGGCGTCGGCGGCGCGGGCAGCGCAGTGGCCGCGCCTGACATGGATGGCATCGGCGGCTTTGCCGCGCGCGGCTCGCCGCCACGGCGCGCGCGGCTCGCGGCCGCCACCTTCGCCGCCTCGTCGCGAAGTTGCGTGCGCACGTCAGGCGCGAGCTTCTGCTCCTTGACGAGCGCCTGCGCGCGCGTGGTCTGCCCATCCGCGAGCAGATACAGCGCGATGTTGCCAATCACCTTCTGGTTGTGTCCGTCGAGTTCCGCCGCTTTCATCAGCGGCACGCGCGCGCCCGCTATGTCGCCCGCGCGCAGCCGTGCATAGCCGAGATCGGACAGTGTCGCGACATCCGTCGGCGCGAGTTCGGCGGCCTGTCCGAGCGCCTGCGATGCGCGCTCGAAGTCGCCCGACGCGCCCGCCAGCAGACCCAGCCCGCGATACCCGCGCGCGGCGAGCGGCGTGTTCAGCAATTGCGTGTAGGCGGCCGCGCTCGCCGCCGGCTGATCCGTCGCGCGCAATGCGTCGGCGCGCAGCAGGAGCGAATCGGGCGATACGCCGTACTGCTTCTCGTAGGCGTCGATATGCGCGAGCGACGCGTAGTACAGCCCTTGCGCCTGCATCCGGTCGATCAGGCCGAGGTACATGCCGGGCGTATCCGGCGCGGTGTCGCGCGTCGATTGCTGGAGCTTCGCCTCGCGCTCGGCCTGCGGCCCGACGCCGTAGCCCGACTCTTTCACCGCGCAAGCGCCGAGCAGCGCACAGGCGGCAAGCAGCGCAACGACGCGCAGCGGCTTCGACGCGGGGGACTGCAACGGGCGCTTCATATCGTAGTGCCTCTTCATGATGTTTCGTTTTCCCTATCGATGCCCCGCCGACGCCGACAGCGAATGCACGACGGCCAGCACGCCCGGCCCCGCCGTCACGATCAGCAGCGCGGGCAGCAGCGTCACGACCATGACGCCCGTCATCTTCACGGTGAGACGTCCGATGCGCTCGCGCAGCATCGCGCGGCGCGCTTCGCGCAGACGGTCGCCGAACTGCTTGAGCGGCTCCTGCACGGCGCCGCCATGCCGGTCCACCTGAATCAGCAGACGCACGATCGCGCGCAGATCCTCGTTCGCATAGCTCGATGCGAGACGGTGCAGCGACTGCTCGCGCGTGCGGCCCGCCGCGGCCTGCCGCTGCGCGATCGCGAGTTCGCCCGACAGCACGGGCAGTACGCTGCGAAAATCGCTGACCATCACCTGCAGGCTCTGATCGAGCGAAAGACCGACGCCTTGCAACAGACGCAGCAGATCGACGAGCATCGGCAGTTCGTCGATCACGGCAAGACGCCTCGCCGCCGCGCGCCGCCGCACGATGAGCTTCGGCAGCATGAAGCCCGCAAGCAGCGCGAACACGACGACGGCAGGCCCGCGCGAGCCCTGCGGATGAAACTCCGTCAGCGCCAGCGCGACGAGCGGCAACACGATCGCGCCGCCAATGCGCGCGATCAGGAACAGGCCGCGCGCGCGGGCATCGACGAAACCACACTGCTCCAGCACGCGCCGGTCTTCTTCGGCGACGACCTGACGGCCGAGCGGTGTGTCGAGCCAATGCATGCCCGCTTCCGACGCGCGCCCGATGAACCGTTGCAGCCCCTTCGCGGGCGTCGTCGCCGATGCATGAACGGAATCGGCAGAATCGGCGCGCACCGGCCGCGCGCCTGCGCTTGCAGTCGGGCCCGTCGCCGCCTGCGCCGCGCGCCGCTCCAGCGCATCGGCCAGCACTTGCGCGCTGCGCCGCGCAGCCGCATGACGCCGCCACAGCGCCACGCCCGCCAGCAACGACGCGAGCGCGGCACAGGCAACGGCGAGCGCGGCGAGACGGTGCGCGTCCATCGTCAGGCCTTCAGCCGCGCAAGGCGGTACAGCAGGAACGCGCCCGTCATCTGCAGCGCGAACGCGAGATACACGAGGCGTTGCCCGGACGCGTCTTTCCACATCCACGCAAAATAGTGCGGATTCGATGCGATCAGAAATGCGCCGATGCCGATGGGCAGCAGCGTCAGCACCCATGCCGACAGCCGCGTTTCCGCCGACATCGCCGACAGTTCGCGCTCCGCCTGTTCGAGGTCGCGCATGAACGACGCCATGCGGTCGAGCATCACGTCGGCCCGTCCGCCGTATTTCACCGACAGGCGCAGCACCGCACCCAGCAGTTCGAGTTCGTTCGCGCGATAGACCTGCGCGACATGACAGAGCGCGCGATCGATTTCGACACCCGCGCGCAGCATCTGCGAGACGTGGTCGAGGCACTGGCGCAACGGCGCCTCCGTGGTCTGCAGCGACGCCTGGAACGCGGCGGGCACGCTGTTGCCGAGCACGATCAGACGCACGATGCCGTCGAGAAACGACGGCAGCTGACGCACGATCAACTGGCGGCGCTTCAGGATGCGTCGCGCCATCAGCACGTAGAGCAGCACGGCGCAGGTGATCAGCGTCATGCAGAACACGCCCGCCCCCGCACGGCTGCCCGCGAACCCGGACAACGCGAGCGCTCCGGATAGCGCGCAGAACGCGGGCAGTCTTGCGTTCGATATGCCCGCGCGATTCATCGACTGGTCGAAAGCGAGCGCCATGCGCGCCTTGAGCTTGCGCCAGCCGGTTGCTTCGTCCGCAGTCTGCGCGAGCGCCTGTGCGCGCAGCGCGGCTGTCCGGTTGCCGATGCCCGCGGCCGCGCCGCCAGTGGCCCGCGCGGGCTGCGAAATCTGCGCCATGCGGCTGTCGATGAAACGCGCGGTGCTCGCGCGCTCCCTGCGCTGCGCGCCGCGTTGCGCGACGATCAGCGCCCCGGCTGCGCACAGCAGCGCGAGCGCCGCCGCGATGAGCGCGGCGCTATACATTGAAGCCTCCGCCGCCGAAGCCGCCACCCGCCGCGCCGAATCCACCGCCCGTTCCGCCGCCGGCGCCGCCACCCAGCGCCTGCCGGAACCGCGCGAGCTTGGGCGAATGCGGATGAATGCCCAGCGACGTCCAGTTGTCCGTCTCTTCGCCTTCGGGCGAGGTCAGCGGTTCGAAGCGATAGAGTTCCTGCGTCGCGATGATGTTGTCCGACAGCCCCGTGACCTCGGTGATCGACAGGATGCGGCGCCGGCCATTCGAGAGCCGCCCGATCTGCACGATGAAGTCGATCGCATTCGCGATCTGCCGCCGCAAGCTCGATTCCGTGCCCTGAAAGCCCGCAAAACCCGCGAGCATTTCGAGGCGGTACAGACATTCGCGCGGCGAGCTCGCGTGCACGGTGCCCATCGATCCGTCGTGGCCCGTGTTCATCGCCTGCAGCATTTCGAGCACTTCGCCGCCGCGCACTTCGCCGACGATGATGCGGTCCGGGCGCATGCGCAGCGTGTTGCGCAACAGGTCGCGGATCGACACGAGGCCATTGCCGTCGAAGCCGCCCGGCCGGCTTTCGAGCCGCACCACATGCGGATGATTGAGCGAGAGTTCCGCCGTGTCCTCGATGGTCACGACGCGCTCGGCGTCGGGGATATGAAACGCGAGCGCGTTGAGCAGCGACGTCTTGCCCGAGCTCGTGCCGCCCGACACCAGAATATTGCAGCGCGCCTCTACGGCCGCTTCGAGCAGCGCGCCGAGCTCCGCGTTGTACGTGCCGTTGGCGAGCAGATCGTCGGGGCGCAGCGGGTCCTTGCGGAACTTGCGGATCGACACGACCGGCCCGTCGATCGACAGCGGCTCGATCACCACGTTCACGCGGCCGCCGTCGGGCAGCCGCGCGTCGACCATCGGATTCGATTCATCCAGACGTCTGCCGATGGGCGCGAGAATGCGCCGCACGATGCGCAGCAGGTGCGCGTTGTCCGCGAAGCGCACGGGGATTTTCGCGAGGATGCCGTGGCGCGACACGTACACGTCGTTGTAGCCGTTCACGAGGATGTCCTCGACGGCGGGATCGTTCAGCAGATCCTCGATCGGTCCGAAGCCCGCCAGCTCCTTAGTCAGCGCCTCGGCGATACGCCGCACCTCGCTCTCGTTGATCGGGATGCGGCGCAGGCGCACGAAGCTGTCCATCTCCAGGTCGACGAACTGATTGATCGCATTGCGCGACCAGCGGCCGAACTCCGCGCCGAGTTCCTCGATGCGCGTGAGCAGATGTTCGTGCGCCGCGTTCTTGATGTCCTGGAACTGCTGGCTCTGCTCGAACGCGGGAGCATCGTCGGCAAATTCGATCTCTTTTGCCATCGTCTATGACCGTTTGCTGGAAGTGGGAAGGAAGCGCCGGAACGCGTCGAGCGCGGACTTGCCGCGCGCGCGGGGCGTGCTGGTGGGCGGCGCTGCGTCGGCTGCGCCGTCCGTCGCCGGCGCGATGGCTGGTTGGGCCGCCTTGCCTGCCTTGCCTTCAGCGCCCTGCCTGGCGGGCACGCCCGCGAGCCTCGTCACGAGTACGTCGAGCGCGCGCACATACGGGTCGCGCGGCGCGGCCTCGGCCAGCAGGTGGCCCTGATTCATCGCCTGGCCCAGCGCGACGCGCCGTTCGGGCAGCGTCGCGAGCAGGTCGAGTTCGAGACGCTGCGCGATCTGCGCGGGCGTGAGACCCAGTTCCGGCACGACCTTGTTGACGACGAGCCGCACCTTCTGCCGGATCTTCTCCGCTTCGATGCCGTGCGCGCACAAGTCGTCCAGCACGCCGACGGCCGACACGACGGACGGCACGCCCTGATCGCAGACGAGCCACGCTTCGTCGGCGGCCTGCACCACGCTGGCGATGAACTCGCTGTTCGTGAAGCCGCCGAGATCGACGATCTGCTGGTCGAAGAATGCGCGCAGCCGGTTCAGCAATCCCACCGACGACGCGTGCGAGACTTCGCGCATGTCGCCGGGATCGGCGGGCAGCGTCGTGAGCGCGAGGCCGCTGGCGTGATGCGACAACGCAGTGTGCACGAAGGTCTGATCGAAGCGGCGCACGTTGCGCACGGCTTCGACGAAGCCGAACTCGCACTTGGTGTCGAGCAGCAGCATGCCGTCGCCGGCGGGCAAGCCGAGATCGAGCAGCAGCGCCTCGCGGCCTCGCGCGGCATCGCGCCGTTGCAGCAGCACGGCGAGATTCGCGGCCAGCGTCGACACGCCCATGCCCGTACGCGCGCCGACGATTACCGTCAGTTTGCCGTGACGGCTGATGGGCTCGACGATGTGCTCGAATACCTCGCGCGTGATACGAAGCGCGTCGGCCGCCGGCGCGCACAGGTCGATGAAATCGCGCACGCCCGCGCGCAACGCGGCGAGCGCGCTCTCCGGCTCACGCACCGAACCGAGCGCAACGATTTGCAGGCCCGGATACGCAGTACGCGCCGCATGCGCCGCGGCGCTCGCGGCGGCGATCCGCCCGCCCGAAAAATCGACGAACACGAGCGACGGGTTGAGCGTGCCGATCCGCTGCACGAGCGCGTGCGGATCGAGGCTGACCGGCTCGACGGCGCCCGCCGACACCAGCGATCCGGCGAGCCAGCGCACGTGCTCGTCGGTTTGCGTCGCGAGCACGAAGCAGTCGGTGACGGCGTGCTCAGTCAAGGCGTAAGTTCTCGCGTTCATGTTGCCGTTCCTGTTGCGGCGGCCAGCCCATTGCCTTTGCCGTTGCCTTTGCAGATACCGATATCTGCCGCGCGTTCATTTCGAAAATCCCGGCGCGGCATCGCGCGACGCCGCGCCGCCGAGCAGCGACCGCCATACGGGCGCATCGCGCTGCTCGGACTGCTCGCCCGGTGTAGACGGCATCGCCGCGCCTTTCGCGAGCGGCGACACCAGATGCGGCGAGACGATGATGAGCAGCTCCTTGTCGCTCTGCGAGTAGTTCAGTTGCTTGAAGAACGCCCCGAGGATGGGCAGGTCGCCGAGCACGGGCACCTTGTCGACGTTCGACGCCGTCTCGCGATCGATCAGCCCGCCGATCACGAAGCTCTCGCCGTCGCCGAGTTCGACGGTCGTGTCGGCGCGGCGCGTCGTGATGGCGGGCACCGAGATGCCGTTCACCGTCACGGCGTGCACGAAGTCGAGCTGGCTTGCTTCGGGCGCGACTTTCAGTGCGATACGCTGCGGGCTGAGCACGGTCGGCGTGAGCGTGAGGCCGACGCCGTACGGCTTGTATTCGATCGACGTGGTGCCGAGCCCCTGCGGCACGGGAACGGGAATCTCGCCGCCCGCGAGAAAGCTCGCGCTCTGGCCGGACAGCGCGACGAGCGTCGGCTCGGCGAGAATGCGCGCGAGGTTGTTGCTCTCCATCAGGCTCAGGTCGGCGAACAGGTTATGCGCGACCGAGCCGAACACGAGATTGAAGGCGGACGCGATGGGCATCGTCGAATCGAACGAGGTGCCCTGGCCAGGCGTGAAGGTCGCCTTGTTCAGCGACGAAGGTCCGAACGAGCCGAACGCGAAGCCGTTGTAGCCTTTCGAGAAATTGAAGCCGATCTGCTTGAGCACCGCGCGGCTGAATTCGACCACACGCACGTCGACCTGCACGACCGGGCGCGTCGCGATCGACGAGACGTCGAGCACCGCGCCGCCCTTCCCGTTCGTGCCGGCCGAGGCCGCAGCGCCCGCCGCGACGCTTGCCGCCCGCTGATGCACTTCCATCGTCGCGGCCTTGCCCTGGATCACAGCCGTGCCGCCCAGCACTCTTACCTCCGCCGTACTGTCGTCGAGCAGATGGCTGGCGGCGGCAGAGGTGACGTTCACCGTATAGGTGAGCGGCGCATCGCCGTCGCGCTCCCACAGCATCACGCTCGTCGTGCCCGCCGATTTGCCGACCAGCAGCACGCCGCCGCGTTTTTTCGCACCGCTCTTGAGAATCAGCACGTCGGCGACATTCGGATCGCCGACGGCTACGCGCGTCAGCGCGCGGCCCGCCGCGAGCGTCTGCTGCGCGCCGACGGCGAGGTCGATGACGGGCGCGGCAGCGGACGCCGGCGCAAGGCCCGCGCTGTCGGCTGCACCGCTCGCGACGGGCCGCGCCGCCATCGGCAGCACGCACACGATCATGGCCACGCGCCACGCAAGAATCCGTTTTCTCATATTCCCCCGGACGCGCCTTCGCGCCCTCCCTGGAAGCACGCTTTTTTTCATCGACGGCCAACCGCGCCGTCCGTTTTCATCGCGCCGCGCGCGTTGTCACCATGCGAGCGTTTCCGACCGGCCGCCGCGTATCACCTCGATTGCACCGCCCGCCTCAGGCGCGCCTGCGACCAGCCGTCGGGCAGGCGCTCTGCGCGGCACGGCGGCTGGCGCGGGCAAGGACTGTCGCGTACGGCTGCCGGACAGTTCGTCGAGTGCGACACCCGCCGCCGCGCGCGTCGACGGCGGCGCGTCACGGCCCGCCGCCGTCTTCAGCACGCCCGGATACGCGGGCAAGGTGGCGGCATCGAGCACGTCGGTATCGCGCGGGTTGCGCAGCGCGAGCACGAGGCGCCCCGCGCCGTCCGCGAGCGCCAACCTGTCGACATCGGCAAGCGGCACGGCGAGCACGGCGGTGCGCGCGGGCGTGTTCGCATCGGGCGTGCCGTTGGCGGCGACGTTGCCCCACGCGAGCACGCGCACACGCGACAGCAGCAGCCGCGCCTGCGTCCGCTCGACTTCCGCCTGCCCCGCCGGACCCACGCTCACGCCATCGCGCTTCAACGTAAAGAACACGTCGACGAGATTGCCCGGACGCAAGCGGTTGCCGACCGCATTGGTTTCGTCGACGCGCACGGCCACTGCGCGCTCGCCCGGCTCGATGCGCTCGGCAATGCCCGACGACAGCTGTGCCTCGAGCACGGGCGCCTGCGCGCCGATCTCCGCGACGGGCACGCGGCCGGCGACCAGTGACGGTTCGTCGAAAGCGCCCGACGGGTTGATGGGCAGATTCTGGATGCGCAGCGCGTCGGCGGGTATCGGCTGCCCGGCGGGCAGCGCGCGCAGCGCGACAACTACGTGATAAGCCGCCGGCGCCGGCGCGACGGGCGCGGCCACGGGCGCGGGACGGCGGGCCAGCGTCAACGCGAGCACGCCGAGCACGACGGCGAGCGCGATCAGCACGCCCGCCACGATCCGCGTCACATGCGGAGTCAAAGTCGGACTCAGATTCGGCATGGCTCGCCTCCTGCGCGTACCCGCTTGCCGTTGGCCGGGTCATGTGCAAATGGGGAAAATGGGCGCGGCATCACAGTCACAGCACATACCCCGGGTTGAGTTGAACCATCGCCGAGCTCGTCAGTTGCGCAGGCAGCGCGACATCGAGCAGCGGCACGGGCGGCACGAGCGGATAGCTCTGGTAGTTGTAGGTGAGCGTGACGGTGACGCAGCGCATCGTGCCGTCGAACGTGCATGGGGCCCAGCTCGCGTCGCATTTCGCTTTCGCCGCGAGCCAGTTGGCCAGGTTGGCCGCCGCCGTGCACGCGGCCGCCGTGCGGTTGTCGAGCGCGGCATTCACGGTTTGCGCCTGCTGATAGTTGAGCGCGGCACGCGCGCCTTCTTCGGCAGCGAGCGTCAGGCTCTGCTGCGCGACGAAGATCAGGCTGAACGTCACGATCGCGTAGAAGATCATGAAAAACAGCGGAAACACGAGCGCGAATTCGACGGCGCTCGCGCCGCGCTGACGCCGCCGCGCATGGCACGCATGGCACGCATGATCGCGCTTGCGATTGCACTCGCATGTGGGCTGCAGGGCTGGCGTCGGCGCAGGAACGGTCATGTTCCTCCCAGTTGTCGCAGCACGAGCATGCCGAGCGCCGGGATGGCGAGGCACGTCACGTAGGGCGTCGCGCGGTGCCCGCGCAGCCCGAAGGTCGCCTCGCCGCTTCGGACGAGCGTGGCGAGCGGCGTGCGCGTCGCGACCAGCAGTGCAAGCGCATGCAGCCCCGCGAGGATGCTCGCGGCAATCCATAGATCGAGCAGCGCGTGCGGACCGCACCACGCGCCGAGCGCGGCGAAGACCTTGACGTCGGCGGCACCCATCACGCGCAGCGCGAAGAACGGCAGCAGCGCGGCAAGACCGAGCAGCGCGCCCAGTGCTGCCTGATCCGGCCCGACGCCGAACGGCATGCGCACGGTGAAGGTGCACGCGAAGGCCGCTATCAGCCCGGCTGCGATCAACGCGTTCGTGACGCGCCGGTAGCGAAGATCGCACGCCGCCACCGTCGTCGCCCACGCAACGAACATCAGACTTCCAATCCAGGTAGCCATAGGAATTCAGCAAGCTTTTACCGAACGGATACCAGGCAATACGAATTAATTACGACGCGCGATTCATTTCGCATTAATTCGTCATGCCTTTTTGAATAGACGCAAACTGGCAACGAGCGTCGCTGGCGGCGCTCGCTACGGGATGCTTCTAGATGAAAGCGATTAAGCCGCTGTCACGTTTTAGCTGCCGTGGCAGCCGAGGAAATCTTGCCGGCGATATTGTCGAACAGCGTCGACAGATTGGTTCCAACAGAACCGGCGGAAGTCGCGATTGCAATGGCGACGACACCTGCAATCAGGCCATATTCGATTGCCGTGACGCCCTTGTTGTCTCTCAGGAATTTGCTGGCGAAATGCTTCATTTTGGTGACCCTCGGTTTTTCTAGTCGTTGATTTGATGACACTCGCAATGCTTGCAGACGGCCCGTCAAGGACATTCTCTCCCATGCCCCATGCGGTTTATATGCCTTGGCCTGAAGCCTTTTATCTGCGCATGAACATACTGGCGTTGATGCGCTAAAGCAATTTGAAAGTGGTTGTCTGTTCTATAGCGCACCTCCCGCTCCAGGCGCCATTATGTTTTCAGATTTATAACTTAACAATCTTTTGGAAGCAATCGCGTTACGCCACAAATTTTCAGACCGTTGCGTTTGAACCATTTAGCGTTCTTGCAGATTAGCGGCAGTCTGTGCGCCACAATACATAGGACTTACCATAAGTTAGATTGGCTCCACCAAGCACCCGTTTGAGCCGTTCGTTTCAAGCACCGCGTTACCCCGCGTTACCCATCCTCCCGTAACGAAACCGCGTTCCCGTTACGTTACGCCGCGCTATGCGACGTCGCGCTCCCAGCTGTTTAGCGTTCCTCAGCAGTTATCCCACGTTCCGCGCAATCACCCGCCAGGGCGCGCCGGCATTGGAGCAGCGCGCTCCACACGCGACGGCTCCCGATTTCCTCATACGCAATGGCATACCTGTTGCAGATAGGGACGCGCAGCACCACCACACAACATGAGAGATCCGAGGACGAAATGAAAATTCAAACGACACACGCGCTGGTTCGGGCATCGATCGTCGCGGCTACAGTGACGGCAATGCTGTCGCTGGCCGCTTGCGGCGGATCGGGCTCGTTGAGCCAGGGCACGAAGGGCGGCAGCAGCGGCACGCTGTCGACGGGAGGCGCAAGCGGAACGGCAGGCAGCGGCACGGGCGCGGGAGGCAGCACGACGGCGGGCAATGGCTCCAGCGGCGGCTCGGACAACACCGGCAATGGCTCCAATCCGGCGACGAAGACGGCTAACCAGGTCGGCACCGTCTCGGCCGGTGCGGGCGGCGTCGTAACGGATGTCGGCTCGACGGTATCGGGCGTTGGCAGCACGGTCGGATCGCAGACACTGCCGGGCATCAGCACCGATACGACGCAAGCGGCTGGCGGGGTCGTGTCGAATCTCGGCGCGGCCGTGTCGACACTCGGCAACGGCGTGTCGCAAGGACTCGGGCAACTGGGCGCGACCAGCGATCCGCTGGGCACCACCGTAGCGAGCACGGGCGGGGTCGTGAGCCATGTCGGCGGCGCAGTAACGAGCGCGGGCGGGCTGGTGCAAAGCGTCGGCAGCGGACCGCTTGCGCCGCTCGCGGCCGTCACGACGCCGCTTGGCCGCGTCGTCGAAACGGTGGGCGGTGCCGTGACCGATGGCGGCAACGCATTGACCACCGCTTTGTCGACGGGGCCCGTTCAGCAGGTCACGCAACAACTGAGCACCGCCGTCACGCCGATCACGTCGACGGTCGCGGCGACCACGCAGACGGTTGGCAACACCACGGGCATCGGCGCGCCCGTCAACGGGCTGCTGACGACGCTCGGCAATCAGCTCGTGAAAACAGGCGGCATCGTCGCGACGACGGGCGGCAGTAATCCCGTCTCGGCGGGTCTGGGCAACGTCGTCGCCGATGCCGGCAAGACCAGCGTCGCGGCAGGCGGACTGCTGACGGGAGGCTCGGGCGGCGCGGGCGGCAATCCACTCGCGCCTTTGACGGGCGCGCCTGGCGGCCTGACGGGCGGTTCGAGTGGCTCGGGTAGCGCAGGCGGCTCGGGTGCGGGCAACCCCTTGAGCGCCGTGACGGGCGCGCTGGGCGGCATCACGGCCAGCGTCACCGGCAACGTCGCGGTCGGGATCACGGGTGGCGCGGGCGGCGCGGGCGGTGGCAATGCGGCTTCGGGCGGCAACCCGCTGGGCGGCCTCACGAGCGCTGTCACGGGCGTCGCCTCGACGGTCGCGGGCGCCGTCGCCGCGCCGGCGGCATCGACCTCTTCCACCGGTCCCACCGGTTCATCCGCGCCCGGCGGCCTCTCGCTAACTTCGACGGGCGGCGGCAACGCGAGCGGACCGGCCAATCCTCTTTCCGCCGTCACGTCGCTGGTCGGCGGCCTGCTGGGCGCGGGCGCGAAGAAGTAGCCAAAGCCTCGCTGGCAGTCTGCTGCCTTTGGCGAAGAGATGACGGCCTTCGCCCGCGCGCGACGCGCGTGCTTCACGCCGAAGTGAAGCACGCAGCGGCCGTTCGCGCCTGAAGGTGCACTGAAGGCGCACTGAAGCCCCGTATCGCAGAACCATCCAGGCACGAGAGCAGCGAACGCGACGCCCGGCCAGGCACGCGTGCGCAAAACAATAACGGGCCTCCGAGGACACACCGATGAAATTCGGGACCAGGCAATGGACATTCCTGCTGGCGGCCATCGCTGCGAGCGCGGTTCAGGCGCAGACGCGGCCTGCTGTCAGTGGCAACCCGCTGGGCGGCAACCCACTGGAGGCGCTTCCGCAAATCAAGGCGCCTGAGAAAGGCCCGAACGCGACAGCGCAAATCCAGCCGCAAGCGCCGCAACTCCAGGAACTGCTTGCACGGCATCTCACACCGACCAGGGTCGAGGTCGAAGGCGTCAAGTCGATTCCCTTCAACGACGTCGCGCAGCGCTTCACCCCGCTGGTCGGCAAGGACATCACAATCGGCGAGCTGATCGAAGTCGCGAACGGCGTCACACGGCTCTATCAGGAGCGCGGCTACCCGTTGTCGTTCGCGTTCATTCCAGCGCAGACGTTCGAGAACGGCGTCGTGCGCGTGACGATCGTCGAAGGCTACGTGGCGAACGTGACGGTGACGGGCAAGCCCGGCAAGACCGAGGACAGGATACGCGCGATCGCTGCGCACATCGCGGCGGACCGGCCGCTGCGCCGCACGACCTTCGAACGCTATATCAACGCGATGGGTCTCCTGCCCGGCGTGAAGGTCGCGGCGAACGTGCCGCCGCCGCAGACCACCGACGGTGCAACCACGCTGGAACTCAACGTCGATCGAAAACCCTTCAATGTCAGCACCGGCATCGACTTCAATCATCCCGGCGTGCAAGGGTTGCTGACAGCGACGGAGAACGGGCTCACGTCGCTCGGCGAGCAGTTGAGCGTGTCGGCGCTGCTGCCGAAGGGGCGCGACAACGTCACCTATCTGGCGGCGCATGGCGCGTTGCCCGTCGGCAGTGAAGGCATGACCGCGAGAGTCGATGCGTCGCACTATCGCGGCAATCCGAAGGACAATCCCGGCTTGCCGTCGTACGTCGAGCGCACGGTGATCAACGACAGGATCGGCGGTTCGGTGTCGTATCCGTTCATCCTGAGCAACGCGCGCAGTCTGTCGGGAACGGTGACGGCCTATGCATCGCACGACGAAGACCGCTTCAACAATACGATCACGGGCGCGGCGCTCGGGCTTCGTTCGCAGGTGCGCGTGCTGCAGTTGCAGGCCGACTACGCGGACGTGCAGACGGGCCAGGCGCGCAAGGCCAGCATCAACGTCGCGAAGGCCTTCGACATACTCGGCGCGGGCAAAGCCGGCGACTCGAACATCCCCGGCACGACGACCGTCAACCCCGCTTCGATCACCTTTGTCCGCACGGGTGCGAGCTTTTCGCAAACCAACGAGTGGCCGCTCGGCATCGGCACGACGCTCGCCACAACGGGCCAATACAGCCCCGATACGCTGCCCGCCTCCGAGCAGATTTCATTCGGCGCGCAACGCTTCGCGCAGGGTTATCAACCCGGCGAGACATCGGGCGATTCGGGCTGGGGCGCGTCGTTCGAAATCAATCGCCCTATCGCGCCTGGTTTCACGTATCTGCGCACGTTCACCCCGTATGTTTCGGTCGACATGGCGCGCGTCTATCTGCATGCGGGCACGCCGCAGCCGAAAAAGCTTGCTTCGGTAGCGCTCGGCTTCCGGATCTCCGACGCGAAGTATTACAGCCTGGATCTGTCCGTCGCGAAGGCGGTCGGCGATGCGCCTGTCGAGAGCGCGTCGCGCAGTCCACGCATCAACGCGACGTTCTCGTATCAGTTGAACTGACTCATGCGTCGTTGCCAGGACCCGCACCGATTAGAGCATTCACTATCAAACGACGCGGATACTTTCACGTATTCTGCCCTCTCTCATGTATCAAAAGACAGGCATGGCGCCGCCTCGAATCCGTACTCACACGGCGCCGCGCGACATCCATCGCGACGATTTTCAACAAGGAGGACGACAATGACATCACTCACCCGACGCGCGCGCTTTGCGCCCGGCACCACGTTGAAACAGGCCATCGTGGCCAGTGCGCTGCTCGCGGGCGCCGTCACGGCATTCGCACAAGCCGACACGCCCGTCGGCACATGGCAAACCATCGACGATCATACGGGCCAGCCCAAAGCACTCGTGCAGATCACGCAGGACGGGAACGGCAGGCTGAGCGGCAAGGTCATCAAGGGACTCGGACCGAACGATCAGCCGGATCGCCGCTGCACCGCCTGCACGGACGCGCGCAAAGATCAGCCGATTCTCGGCATGACGATCATCGACGATATGAAAAAGGACGGCGACGGCTGGGACGGCGGGCAGATTCTCGACCCGGAGAACGGCAAGCTCTACAAATGCAAGATGCACGTGGAAGACGGCGGACAGAAACTGGTGGTGCGTGGGTATATTGGCGTGTCGCTACTGGGGCGTTCGCAGACGTGGATTCGCCAGAACTGACGTTGTCGCGCGGTGCTCGACTGTCGGCGAGCGCCGCCGCAGGACGTAAAAAAGCCGGTCTGGCGTTGAGTCTCGCCAGACCGGCTTGTCGTTGTCGCGCGCGCTCAATTCGTTCGATCCGTCATGCCGCGTTCTTGAAAGGACTGGTGTAGTCGAACACCAGCGGTGCCGCAGGCACGCCCGACGGCGGCGTAAACAGCGGCATGGCGGGCACGGACGGCTTCACGGCATCGTTCGCGGCCGTGACCACGTTCGGCGCGTGAGTGCGCATGCGGGATTCCATCGTGTTGCATAGTTCGCCGCCTGCGTCGCCGAACAGCTGGTCCATCACACGTTGCAGAACGCCAGCCTGATGCCACGCCTTGAAACGGCGATGGCAGGTTTGATACGAGGGGTATTTACGCGGCATGGCAGACCAGGTAGCGCCGCTGTAGATCACCCAGAGCACACCGTTGAGCACGGAGCGGGTGTTGGCAAGCGGCCGGCCGCGCAGTTCGGAACGGGGCCGCAGTTCCGGCAGCAGCGGCGCGATGCGCTGCCATTCTTCATCACTAATATCGCGATAAGGGGTCATGAGTTCTCCAATCGTCAAGAGTATTTCGACGATATAGAGTCGTCCCACTACCGAATATCAGACCAATCCGAATCTTGAAAATGCACCGCCACCCGCCGCAGCATGGTTCAGCGCGTATCGCGCTATCCCAAACGGGCAGACACAGGTGGCAATTTGATCAGGTGAGCGATGTATCGACGATCCGTCGCGGCGCATCCAGATATTCCTGCGACTGCATCTCGACGATACGCGAAACCGTGCGCGTGAACTCGTTGGCCATCGGCCCTTCTGTGTAGAGCTCTTCGGGCGGCACGGCGGCCGACATCAGCAGCTTGACCTTGTGATCGTAAAAAACGTCGATCAGCCACGTGAAGCGGCGTGCTTCGGACTGCATACGAGGCGTCATCTGCGGAATGCCGGACAGAATCACCGCGTGGAAGCGGCTCGCCAGTTCGAGATAGTCGTTCTGCGAGCGCGGGCCGCCGCACAGCGTCGCGAAGTCGAACCAGACCACGCCGTCCGCGCGACGCAGCGCCTTCAGTTCGCGCTTCTCGATGTGCAGCAGCGGGCTTTCGTCAGGCACGGCCGCGAGCTTGCCGAATGCGTCGCGCAACGCCTTGTCGGAGGCGGCGCCGAGCGGCGTGTGATACACCTCGACCTGCGACAGCGTGCGCCGCCGGTAATCGACGCCGGCATCGACGTTGATCACATCGAGCTTGCTCTTGATCAGCTCGATGGCGGGCAGCAGACGATCGCGATGCAACCCGTCCGGATAAAGCAGATCGGGATCGTAGTTGGACGTCATCACGAACTGCACGCCGTTCGTGAACAGACGATCCAGCAACCGGTAAAGGATCATTGCGTCCGCGATATCGGACACGTGGAATTCGTCGAAGCAGATCAGCCGATAACGCTTCGCAATGCGCCGCGCGAGTTCGTCGAGCGGATCGGCCTGCCCTTTCAGTTCTTCGAGTTCGCGATGCACTTCTCGCATGAACTCGTGAAAATGCAGACGCGTCTTACGCACGAGCGGCACGACTGCGTAAAAGCTGTCCATCAGGAAGCTCTTTCCGCGTCCTACGCCACCCCACATATAGACGCCCTTCGGCAGATCAGGGTGCATGATCAGCTTCATAAAGGCGTTCGGACGACGCGCCTTATACGCAGCCCACTCTTCATAGCACTGTTGCAGACGGTCGACGGCCACGCGTTGGGCCGGATCAGACTCGTATCCCCGGGTCTGCAGTTCCTGTTCGTAGTATTCGGTGACGTTCATTGTGTGAGGCAGCAATGAAGAAGGCGGGAGGGATTCAACCCACCCGCCTTCGTCGTGTTTCGCTCTCAACCCGCATTCCGCATAATTCAGAACCGGGCAGATGCGTCTTACATGTTCAGCGCGCGCTTGTCGACGGCGAGCGCCGCTTCACGCATCACTTCAGACAGCGACGGGTGCGGATGGCAGATACGGCCAATGTCTTCCGACGCAGCCTTGAACTCCATCGCGACAACCGCTTCGGCGATCAGATCCGACGCGTTCGCCGAAATGATGTGCACGCCGAGCAGTTCGTCCGTCTTCGCGTCGGCGATCATCTTGACGAAACCATCCGCCTTGTTGATGCCGAGCGCGCGGCCGTTCGCCATGAACGGGAACTGGCCCGTCTTGACTTCGCGGCCTTCCGCCTTGAGTTGCTGTTCCGTCTTGCCGACCCACGCGATTTCCGGTTCCGTGTAGATGACCCACGGCACGCAGTTGTAGTCGATGTGCGGCTTCTGGCCGTCGATGATTTCGGCAACCAGCACGCCTTCGTCTTCGGCCTTGTGTGCGAGCATCGGGCCGCGCACCACGTCGCCGATTGCGTAAACGTTCGGCACTGACGTCGCGCAGTGATCGTCCACGTCGATGAAGCCGCGCTCGTTCGCCTTCAGGCCGATCGCTTCGAGGCCGAGGTTGTCGGTGTTCGGCACACGGCCGATCGACACGATCAGGCGGTCCGCGTCGAGCGTCTTCGCGTTGCCGTCCTTGTCCGTGTAAGCGATCGACACGCTGTTGCCCGTCGTCTTCACTTCACCGACCTTCACGCCGACGTGGATGTCGAGACCCTGCTTCTTGAACTGCTTGGCGGCTTCCTTCGCGAGCGCCTGGTCGGCGGCGCCGAGGAATTCGGGCAGCGCTTCGAGCACGGTGACTTCCGCGCCCAGACGGCGCCACACCGAGCCCAGCTCCAGGCCGATCACGCCGGCGCCGATGACGGCGAGCTTCTTCGGCACTTCGGTGAACGACAGCGCGCCTTCGTTGTCGGCGACGATCTTGTTGTCGACGGGAACGTTGGGCAGGTGACGCGCCTTCGAGCCCGTCGCGATGATCACGTTCTTCGCCGTGACCACTTCCGTTTCGCCTTCGCCCGACACTTCGATCTGCACACCGGCGTCCGTCTTGCCCGTGAACTTGCCGTGGCCCTTGAGCCACGTGATCTTGTTCTTGCGGAACAGGAACTCGATGCCCTTCGTCATCTTTTCGACGATGCCTTCCTTGCGGGCCAGCATCTTCGCGATGTCGACCTTCACGTTTTCCACGCTGATGCCGTGGTCCGCGAGGTGATGCGACGCGTTTTCGAACTCTTCCGACGAAGCCAGCAGCGCCTTCGACGGAATGCAGCCGACGTTCAGGCACGTGCCGCCCAGCTTCAATGCGCCGGCCGGGTTCTTCCACTTTTCGATACAGGCAACCGTCTTGCCGAGCTGCGCAGCCCGAATGGCCGCGATATAGCCGCCGGGACCGGCACCGATCACGACGACGTCAAATTCTTTGGACATGACTATCCTTTTTGGCTAGCCGACGCGGCCGCGCTCCGCGGCGCGCGTGGCTTCAGATACTGCGGGAATGCGAGAAACACCCGATACATATATCGCGACGGCGGCTTGAAGTTTCAAGCCGCCGTGCGGCATGCATTACAGGTCGAGCAGCAGACGGGCCGGATCTTCCAGCGCGTCCTTCATCGCGACCAGCGACAGCACGGCTTCGCGGCCGTCGATGATACGGTGGTCGTACGACAGCGCCAGATAGTTCATCGGGCGGATCACAATCTGGCCGTTTTCGACCACTGCGCGCTCCTTCGTCGCGTGCACGCCGAGGATCGCCGATTGCGGCGGGTTGATGATCGGGGTCGACAGCATCGAGCCGAACACACCGCCATTCGAGATCGAGAACGTACCGCCCGTCATTTCTTCGATCGACAGCTTGCCGTCCTTTGCCTTCTGGCCGAATTCGGCGATCTTCTTCTCGATGTCCGCGAGGCTCATCTGGTCTGCGTTGCGCAGGATCGGCACGACGAGGCCGCGCGGCGAGCCGACGGCGATACCGATGTCGAAGTAGCCGTGATAGACGATGTCGTTACCGTCGATCGACGCGTTCACCAGCGGGAACTTCTTCAGCGCGTGCACAGCCGCCTTCACGAAGAACGACATGAAGCCGAGCTTCACGCCATGTTCCTTCTCGAACTTGTCCTTGTACTTGTTGCGCAGGTCCATGACGGGCGCCATGTTCACTTCGTTGAACGTCGTGAGGATGGCGTTGGTTTGCTGCGACTCGAGCAGACGCTCGGCGATACGCGCGCGCAGACGCGACATCGGCACGCGTTGTTCCGGACGGTCCTTCAGCCACTGGTCAGCCGATGCCGGCGCGCCGACTTGCGGCAGGGCCGGCTTGGCAGCGCGTGCGGGCGCTGCTGCCGGTGCCGGCGCAGCCTTGGCAGCCGGTGCGCCTGCGGCGACGGCGTCCTGCTTCGTGATGCGGCCATCGCGGCCCGTGCCGGCGACGTCGCCTGCAGCGACGCCCTTCTCGGCCAGAATCTTCGTCGCAGCCGGCGATGCCGCGGTGCTTGCGCCCGCCACAGCGGCAGCTTGTGCCGGTGCGGCGGCAGTTGCCGGTTCAGCTTGCGGAGCCGGCTTGACTTCGGCTTCGACAGCCGCTTCGCCCGCCTTGCCTTCCGTATCGATCTTGGCGATCACTTCGTCGGCGACCACGATATCGCCGTCGTTCTTGATGACCTGCGCGAGCACGCCTGCCGACGGCGCCGGCACTTCGAGCACGACCTTGTCGGTTTCGATTTCGATCAGGATTTCGTCCTGGGCGACAGCTTCGCCCGGCTTCTTCTTCCACTGCAGCATCGTGGCTTCCGAGACGGACTCGGACAGCTGGGGGACCTTGACTTCAACAATAGCCATTTGATTTCTCTGAATACGTATCGGGTGACAACGAACCTTGTGCGAGCCGCGTCCGATATTTGCGCGTAGTAGTCGCGCTTACATGGGATGTTCCGACGCGGGGCGGGAAAGCGCTCAGCGCTTTCCCGGTTCGCTCTCTGTGGTTATTTAACGATGGATGCGCCTTTCAGACGGCCAAACGCGCCTTCGATCAGCGCCTTCTGCTGCTCGTAGTGCTTCGCGTAGTAGCCGACAGCGGGCGAAGCCGAAGCGGGACGGCCGCTGTAGGCCAGCTTCTGTCCTTCCTTCATGCCTTCGCGCAGGTGATGTTCGATGTAGAACCACGGGCCCTGATTCTGCGGCTCGTCCTGCACCCACACCACTTCGGTTGCGTTGTCGTACTTCTTCAGTTCGGCTTCGAACTGCTTGTGCGCGAACGGATAGAGCTGTTCGATACGCAGGATCGCGACGTCTTGCGCCTTCGCTTCGCGGCGATGCGCGACGAGGTCGTAGTACACACGGCCCGAGCAGACCAGCACGCGCTTGACCTTCTTCGCGTCGATCGAATCGTCCGCTTCGCCGAGAACCGGCTGGAACGAGCCCTTCGCGAGTTCCGACAGATCCGACACGGCTTCCTTGTGACGCAGCAGCGACTTCGGCGTGAAGACGACGAGCGGCTTGCGGAACAGGCGGATCATCTGGCGGCGCAGCAGGTGGAAAACCTGTGCCGGCGTGGTCGGCTGAACGACCTGCATGTTGTGATCTGCGCACAGTTGCAGGAAGCGCTCGATACGCGCCGACGAGTGCTCCGGACCCTGGCCTTCGTAGCCGTGCGGCAGCAGCATCGTCAGGCCCGACACGCGGCCCCACTTCACTTCGCCCGACGAGATGAACTGGTCGATCACGACCTGCGCGCCGTTCACGAAGTCGCCGAACTGCGCTTCCCACGCGACGAACGTGTTCGGCTCAGCCGTCGAGTAGCCGTATTCGAAGCCGAGCACGGCTTCTTCCGACAGCACCGAGTCGATCACCGTGAACTTCGCCTGACCTTCGGCGATGTTCTGCAGCGGCACGTACGTGCCGTCGTTCCAGCGTTCGCGGTTCTGGTCGTGCAGCACCGCATGGCGGTGCGTGAACGTGCCACGGCCCGAGTCCTGACCCGTCAGGCGCACGGCATAGCCCGATGCGACCAGCGACGCGAATGCCAGATGCTCGCCCATGCCCCAGTCGAGTTGCGCTTCGCCACGGCCCATTGCACGGCGGTCGTTGATCACGCGCTCGACCAGCGGGTGAACCTTGAAGCCTTCGGGGATCGTCGTGATGCGCTCGGCCAGACGCTTGAGTTCGGCGAGCGGCACGGCCGTGTCCGCTGCGTCCGTCCACTTGCGGTTCAGGAACGGAACCCAGTCGACAGCGTACTTGCTCTTGTAGTTCGACAGGACCGGGTCGACCGTGTGGTGACCTTCGTCCATCGCCTTGCGGTATGCCTTGACGAATTCATCGCCTTGATCGGCGGTGATGACGCCTTGCTGCACGAGCTTTTCAGCGTACAGCGCGCGCGTGCCCGGGTGCTTGGCGATCGTCTTGTACATCAGCGGCTGCGTGACAGCGGGCGTGTCCTGCTCGTTGTGGCCCAGCTTGCGGAAGCAGATGATGTCGATCACGACATCCTTGTGGAACTGCATCCGGAAGTCGATGGCCATTTGCGTGGCCAGTACGACGGCTTCGGGATCGTCGCCGTTCACGTGCAGCACGGGCGCTTCGATCATCTTGACGACGTCCGAGCAATAGAGCGTCGAACGTGCGTCGCGCGGGTCGGACGTGGTGAAGCCGATCTGGTTGTTGATGACGATGTGCAGCGTGCCGTGCGTGCCGTAACCGCGCGTTTGCGCCAGGTTCAGCGTTTCCATCACGACGCCCTGGCCAGCGAAGGCAGCGTCGCCGTGGATCTGCACGGGCAGCACCTGCAGGCCGTTCTCGTCGCCGCGACGGTCCATACGGGCCTTCGCCGAGCCTTCGACCACCGGGTTGACGATTTCGAGGTGCGACGGGTTGAACGCGAGCGACAGGTGAACCGGGCCGCCTTCCGTCGCGACATCCGACGAGAAGCCCTTGTGGTACTTCACATCGCCTGCGGGCAGATCGTCGACGTGCTTGCCTTCGAATTCGGCGAACAGGTCCGCGGGCATCTTGCCCAGCGTGTTGACCAGCACGTTCAGACGGCCGCGGTGCGCCATGCCGATGACGATTTCCTGCACGCCGCTCTTGCCTGCGTGGTGCACGACTTCGTCCATCGACGCGATGAAGCTTTCGCCGCCTTCCAGCGAGAAGCGCTTCTGACCGACGTACTTGGTGTGCAGGAAGCGCTCGAGGCCTTCGGCTGCCGTCAGACGGTTCAGGATGTGCTTCTTCTTGTCAGCCGTGAAGTTCGGCGTGGAGCGGATCGATTCGAGACGTTCCTTCCACCAGCGCTTCTGTTCGGGATCGCTCAGGTACATGTACTCGGCGCCGATCGTGCCGCAGTACGTGTCGCGCAACGCCTTGACGATGTCCCGCAGCGAAGCCTGCTCGAAACCGAAGTACAGGTTGTTCGTGTTGAACGTCTGGTCCATGTCGGCTTCGGTGAAGTCGTAGAACGCAGGTTCAAGCTCGGGAATGTTCGGACGTTCGCGGCGCTTCAGCGGATCGAGGTTGGCCCATTGCGAGCCGAGGAAGCGATATGCGCCGATGAGGGACTGCACATAGACTTGCTTGCGCGCGGTGGTGAGATCCTCACCGCCCGTGCGCGGCAGAAAGGCATTCGCCTTTGCGCGCTGAGCAAACGATTCGACGATCGGGCCATGGGCCACGTCGTTGGCACTGGTGCCATCCGATGCAGGAACGTTCTGCAGAGCGTCGAAATAATTGCGCCAGGTCTCGGGCACTGACGCGGGATTGTCGAGATATGCTTCGTACAACTCTTCTACGTACGGAGCATTGCCGCCGAACAGATACGAGTTCGACTGGAATTGCTTCATCATTTTACGCTCACCTTTCTTCGAGCTTCTCGAGAAATAGCGGGTTACTGAACCTTCCGCGACACGGCCTGACCGTTTAGCGGATTGCGCGAATCAAGTCTTGCTTGGAAGGACCTAAAACTTGCACTCGCCGGAGCATATCACATAACCCATAGTTGACATAGGACAGGCCCCAACTGGAAAGCCCGTGGTACGGGGCTTTGCGGCAAGTTTTATGCTTGCGTAACAGTGTTTGCGGCACTGCAGAAGAATACTTTAGGCGCTTCCACGAAGCTCTGCAGCGAAACGCGCAACGCAAATGCAAAAAGCCGCCCAAAGGCGGCTTTTTGCTGAGGCTTGCGCGAGACTTCGCGATCAGTCGACGGCAGCTTCGCGGCTGGCGCGGCGGCGCTCGTGTTCCTTCAGATGGCGCTTGCGCAGACGGATGCTTTGCGGCGTCACTTCGACGAGTTCGTCTTCGTCGATGAACTCGACCGCGTATTCGAGCGACATCTGGATGGCCGGCACGAGGCGCACGGCTTCGTCGGTGCCCGACGCACGCACGTTGGTCAGCTGCTTGCCTTTGATCGGGTTCACGACGAGGTCGTTGTCACGGCTGTGAATGCCGATGATCATGCCTTCGTACAGCGCATCGCCCGGCTTCACGAACATGCGGCCGCGATCCTGCAGCTTCCACAGCGCGTAGGCGACAGCCGCGCCGTCGTCCTGCGAGATCAGCACGCCGTTGCGGCGCTCGCCGAGCGAGCCGTCCTTGACGGGCGCGTATTCGTCGAACACGTGGCTCATCAGGCCCGTGCCGCGCGTGAGCGTGAGGAATTCGCCCTGGAAGCCGATCAGGCCACGCGCCGGGATGCGGTATTCGAGACGCGTGCGGCCGCGGCCGTCCGACGCCATGTCGAGCATTTCGCCCTTGCGGCGGCCCAGCTCTTCCATCACGCCGCCCTGGTGCGAGTCTTCGAGGTCGACCGTCAGCAGTTCGTACGGCTCGTGCTTCACGCCGTCGATTTCATGCAGCACCACGCGCGGACGCGACACGGCCATCTCGTAGCCTTCGCGACGCATGTTTTCGATCAGGATGGTCAGGTGCAGCTCGCCGCGGCCCGACACTTCGAACACGGTTTCGTCGCCAGTGTCTTTCACGCGCAGCGCGACGTTGTGATTCAGTTCCTTCATCAGACGGTCGCGGATCTGGCGGCTCGTCACGAACTTGCCTTCCTTGCCCGCGAGCGGCGACGAATTCACGAGGAAGTTCATCGTCAGCGTGGGTTCGTCGACGGTGATCATCGGCAGCGCTTCGGGCGCTTCCGGCGCGCAGATCGTCGCGCCGATGCCGACTTCTTCAATACCGTTGATCAGCACGATGTCACCGGCTTCCGCCTCGGCGACCTGCACGCGCTCGAGGCCTTCGAACGACAGCACCTGGTTGATCTTGCGGTTCAGGATTTCGCCTTCCGGACCGAAGCGGATCACGACCTGCTGCCCCGGCTTGATACGGCCGCGCGTGATACGGCCCACGCCGATACGGCCGACGTACGTCGAGTAATCCAGCGACGTGATCTGCAGCTGCAGCGGACCGTCCGGATCGGCCGGGCGAACGGGGACGTGTTCGAGAATCGCTTCGAACAGCGGGCGCATCGTGCCTTCGCGGATGCTCGGATCGAGGCCGGCGTAGCCGTTCAGGCCCGACGCGTAGACGACCGGGAAGTCGAGCTGGTCTTCCGTGGCGCCGAGCTTGTCGAACAGGTCGAACGTCTGGTTGATGACCCAGTCGATGCGCGCGCCCGGACGGTCGATCTTGTTGATCACGACGATCGGCTTCAGACCCAGCGCGAGCGCCTTTTTCGTCACGAAGCGGGTTTGCGGCATCGGGCCTTCGACGGCGTCGACGAGCAGCAGCACGGAATCGACCATCGACAGCACGCGCTCCACTTCGCCGCCGAAGTCGGCGTGGCCCGGGGTGTCGACGATGTTGATGTGCGTGCCTTCGTATTCGACGGCGCAGTTCTTGGCGAGAATGGTGATGCCACGCTCTTTTTCGATGTCGTTCGAATCCATCACGCGTTCAGCGATCTGCTGGTTTTCGCGGAAGGTGCCGGACTGGCGGAGCAGTTGGTCGACGAGCGTGGTTTTGCCGTGGTCGACGTGAGCGATGATGGCGATGTTGCGAAGAGCGCGGGACATAGGAACCTGGAGACGCTGGGATACGAGTGGAGTGCGCCACCTGCCCAGCCACCTTCGCCAAGCCCAAAGCGCACTTTTGGGAACCAATAAGTATAGCACGGACCCGTGACGCTTTTCTGGTATTCCCTGATACCGGACCCGAAAGTCTCGATAAATCGACGTGCGCGCCGCCGCAGCACACTCTCTCCGGACGCGAGAAAGATCCTTGCCTAAGCTGTAATAACGCTTGCCGCGTCAATTATTCGCCTCTACAATCCTGCATAGTCAACCATTGCATTCGCACGAGAATCATGACCGAACCGTCCCAGACACCATCGCCCGAGGTTAGCGAATACCAGTTGGGTGAGAGCGTCGGCTATCTGATTTCCCGCGTGAAGTCGACCATGTCGAACCTCGTGACCCAGCGCACCATGGCCGAACTCGGCATCACCAGCCAGCAAGCCAGCGTGCTGTTCATGGTTGCCAGCGGCAAATGCCTGCTCGCAGCGGAACTCGCGCGGGAATACGGCATCGACGCGAGCGCGGTCACGCGTCTGATCGACCGCCTCGAAAAACGCGGCCTGCTGACGCGGGTACGCAGCGCCGAAGACCGGCGCGCCGTGCGCCTCGCGCTGACGGCCGAAGGCCACGCAATCGCCGCGCGCATGCCGGCTGTCTTCACCAGCGTGACCGAGAAACTACTATCCGGCTTTTCGCCAGAAGAAACGGGATTCCTCAAAAGCCTTCTGAGACGCGTGCTCGCGAACAGCTGCGAAGCGTTCAGCGAAACCCGTGACTCGGCAAGCAATACCGATAACAAATCGTAAGAAATTAGTTGCATCGTCCATTATAGAAAAATGCCATCACACGCAAAGAGTCGAGCGATGAAATTCCTTTCCAGGCCCGCTCCCGTTTCATCGGGCCGTGCGGCCCTCGCCGCGGCCGTGGCGGCGTTCGCCCTCGCCGGCTGCGCAAATTACTTCGATCTGAAGAACGACAACAAGATTGCGTCGACCTCGCAGTTCGAAGCGTCGCAAAGCCTGCCCGCCGAAGGCGGCCAGTGGCCGACGCTCGACTGGGCCGGCCAGTTCGGCGACCCGCAGTTGCCGAAGCTGATCGCGGAGGCGCTCGAAGGCAATCCGTCGATCGCCCAGGCGCAGGCCCGTATCGCGAAGGCGTCGTCCTATATCGAAACGTCGAAGTCGGCGCTGTATCCGAAGGTGGAAGGCAGCTATTCGTGGACCCGCGAGCTGTATTCCGCCAATGCGCTATTCCCGCCGCCCTACGGCGGGACCTGGTACAGCGAAAACAACGTGCTCGCCAGTGCGTCCTGGGACCTCGACCTGTGGGGTAAGAACCGTCAGCGGCTCGGCCAGGCCGTGTCGCAGGAAAAAGCAGCCGAAGCGGACATGCAGCAGGCGCGCGTGACGCTCGCCGCGTCGGTTGCGCGTACCTACAACTCGCTCGCGCAACTGTACGCGCTGCGCGACATCGCCGAGCGCGAGATCAAGAACCGTCAGACGATCGGCGTCATCGCCAACGACCGCGTGAAAGCCGGCCTCGACACCAACGTCGAACGTCAGACGGCCAACGGCAACATCGCGACGAGCCAGTCGAACCTGACGGAACTGGACGGCCAGATCACGACCACGCGCTACGAACTCGGCGCGCTGCTCGGCAAAGGGCCGGACCGTGGCCTGCAGATCGCCAAGCCGGCGTTCAACCCAGGCGGCGCCGTCACGCTGCCCGACAACGTGCCCGCCGATCTCATCTCGCGCCGCCCGGACATCGTCGCCGCGCGCTGGCAGGTCGAAGCCGCGATGCACGACGTGAAGGAAGCGAAGGCCGAGTTCTTCCCGGACGTGAATCTCGCTGCCGGCTTCGGCTTCGATGCGTTCGGCTGGGGCAAATTCCTGACGTCGTCGAGCCGCCAGATCCAGTTCGGCCCGGCAATCCATCTGCCCATCTTCGACGCCGGCGCGCTGCGCTCGCAACTGAAAGGCCGCTACGCCGACTTCGACCTCGACATCGCGAACTACAACCAGACGCTCATCAACGCGCTTTCCGACGTCGCCACGCAGATTTCGTCGATCCGCTCGCTTGACCACCAGCAAGGCGACGCGCAGCGCGCGCTCGACGCGTCGGCGAACGCGTACGAACTCGCCGTGATCCGCTACCGGGCCGGGCTTTCGCCGCAGTTGCAGGTGCTGACAGCGGACCAGAACCGCCTCGCCGCCGAACAGACCGTGACCAACCTGAAGATGCGCCGCCGCGATCTGCAGATCGCGCTGATCAAGGCGCTCGGCGGCGGTTTCGACGCAACGCAGACGGGTCTCGTCGTGCCGACGGATGCACCCGCTTCGTCGGCCTCGACCGCCCACGCGGCGAACTGAGCGCGCAACGATCCGGGCATAAGCACAAGCACACCCGATTGCGATCCGAATAAACGATACAGACTGACAGAATCCGGAGCCTATCCATGAGCACGCCCCAACAACCCGCGAACGCGCAGCCGGCCAGCAACGGCAAACGCAAGCGCATGATGACGCTGCTGGTCATCGTGATCCTGATTGCCGCGATCGCGTACGGCCTCTACTACTTCCTCGTCGCGCGCTTTCACGAAGAGACCGACGACGCCTACGTGAACGGCAACGTCGTGCAGATCACGCCGCAGGTGACGGGCACCGTCGTCGCCGTGAACGCGGACGACACGCAGACCGTCAAGGTCGGCGATCCCCTCGTCGTGCTCGATCCCGCGGACTCGCGCATCGCGCTGCAATCGGCGGAAGCGAACCTCGGTCAGGTCGTGCGCCAGGTGCGCGGCCTCTATGCGGACGACAGCCAGTACCAGGCGCAAGTCGCCGTGCGCCAGGCGGACCTGTCGCGCGCGCAGGATGATTTGAAGCGCCGCATGCAGGTCGCCCAGACGGGCGCCGTATCGCAGGAAGAAATCTCGCACGCGCGCGACGCCGTCAAGAGCGCCCAGGCCGCGCTCGACGCGTCGCAGCAGCAGCTCGCCTCCAACCGCGCGCTGACGGCGAACACGACGATTGCCAGCCACCCGAACGTACAGGCCGCGGCCGCCAAGGTCCGCGACGCGTATCTGAACTACGCGCGCAACACGCTGCCCGCGCCCGTCACGGGTTACGTGGCGAAGCGCTCGGTACAGGTCGGCCAGCGCGTCGCGCCGGGCAATCCGCTGATGGCGATCGTGCCGCTGAACGCCGTGTGGGTTGACGCGAACTTCAAGGAAGTGCAGCTCAAGCACATGCGCATCGGCCAGCCCGTCGAACTGACGGCGGACGTGTACGGCTCGTCGGTCAAGTATCAGGGCAAAGTGGTCGGCTTCTCGGCGGGCACGGGCTCGGCGTTCTCGCTGCTGCCCGCGCAGAACGCCACGGGTAACTGGATCAAGGTCGTGCAGCGTCTGCCCGTGCGTATCGCGCTCGATCCTCAGCAACTCGAGAAGCATCCGCTGCGCATCGGCCTGTCGATGCAGGTCGAGGTGAGCATCAAGGACGACACGGGCGGCGAACTCGGCAGCGCGGTGAACACCGTGTATCAGACCAACGTGTTCGACAAGTACGGCGATCAGGCCGACGCGGAAATCGCCCGCATCATCGCCGAAAACGCCGGCCCGAATGCAGGTCAGCCGCAGAAGGCCGCGACGGGATCGAAGACCGCGGCCAAGCTGATGTAAGCGGTACGCATCTGCCAGGTATCTGCCTCAGACAAGGTTCGAACAATAGATGGCTCAGTCTCAAGCGCAACTCCCTCACCCGCCGCTCGAGGGCGCGCAACTGGTGATCGGCACCATCGCCGTGTCGCTCGCCGTGTTCATGAACGTGCTGGACACGTCGATCGCGAACGTCTCCATTCCCTCGATCTCCGGCGACCTCGGCGTGTCGTCCGACCAGGGCACGTGGGTGATCACGTCGTTCGCGGTCGCCAACGCGATCTCCGTGCCGCTCACCGGCTGGCTCACCGACCGCATCGGCCAGGTGCGCCTGTTCATGGCGTCGATCGTGCTGTTCGTGATCTCGTCGTGGATGTGCGGGCTCTCGCCGAATCTGCCGTTCCTGCTCGCGTCGCGTGTGCTGCAGGGCGCGGTGGCCGGTCCGATGATTCCGCTGTCGCAAACGCTGCTGCTCGCGAGTTATCCACGCGCGAAGGCGCCGATGGCGCTGTCGATGTGGGCGATGACCACATTGATCGCGCCCGTTGCCGGTCCTATTCTTGGCGGCTGGATTTCGGACAACATTTCGTGGCCGTGGATCTTCTACGTGAACATTCCAGTCGGGATCGTCGCCGCGCTGGCCACGTGGGCGATCTTCCGCAACCGCGACTCCGTCATCAAGAAAGCGCCGATCGATATGGTCGGTCTCGTGTTGCTGATTACGTGGGTTGGCTCGTTGCAGGTGATGCTCGACAAGGGCAAGGATCTCGACTGGTTCTCATCGACGACGATCGTGGTGCTCGCGCTGACTGCCGTGATCGCGCTGGCGTTCTTTATCGTATGGGAGCTGACGGACAAGCATCCTGTGGTTGACCTGTCGTTGTTCAAGCTGCGCAATTTCACGGGCGGCACGGTGGCGCTCGCGATCGGCTACGGCCTGTACTTCGGCAATCTGGTGCTGCTGCCGCTTTGGCTGCAAACCGACATCGGCTACACGGCGACGGATGCCGGTCTCGTGATGGCGCCTGTCGGCGTGTTTGCGATCATTCTTTCGCCGCTGACGGGCAAGATCCTGCCGCGCACCGACCCGCGTTATATCTCGACCGCGTCGTTTCTGGTGTTCGCGCTGTGTTTCTGGATGCGCTCGCGTTATACGACGGGCGTCGACACCTATTCGCTGATGCTGCCGACGTTGATCCAGGGGATCGGCATGGCCGGGTTCTTCATTCCGCTCGTGTCGATCACGCTGTCGGGGTTGCCGGGGAACCGGATTCCGGCGGCGTCGGGGCTGTCGAACTTCGTTCGGATCATGTGCGGCGGGATCGGCACGTCGATCTTCGAGACGGCGTGGGATCATCGGTCGATTCTGCATCATGCGCAATTGACCGAGCATGCGAATGCGTATAACCCGGTGTTCAATCAATCGGTTACGCAGATGAGTGGGCTCGGGCTGAATCAGTCGCAGGCGTATGGGCTCGTCAATTCGATGACGACGCAGCAGGCGGCGCAGCTTGGGGTGAATGATCTGTTTTATATATCGGCGGGGATATTTGTTGCGCTGATTGCGTTGATCTGGGTGACGAAGCCTGAGCGTGCGGGCGGAGATTCAGCCGCTGCGGCGTCTGCGGCGCATTGAACGTTGCGCCGTGGTTTGAGTTGCCCTTCGGGCGGGTTGGTTTGCTGTTCGTTTGCGTCCGCGATTTGTTTTTGTGGTTCTGGCGCCGCCGGTCGGTGTTTATGACTTTGCGCTGGCATCCGCGTTTCGTTAGCTCGCTTCACGCGTCGCCCCTGTGCGGGGCGGCACCTACTTTTCTTTGC
>NZ_JAGUUD010000047.1:0-59053 GCF_020177535.1 Paraburkholderia sp. XV
CAAAACCAAAACCAAAACCAAAACCAAAACCAAAACCAAAACCAAAACCAAAACCAAAACCTTCAACCCACATCCACCTGAACGAACGGCACACGTCCCGTGCCATCCCCAACATCCTCCCGCGACCCCCGTCGCGTTTCATTAACGATGGCCCCGTTATCCAACTTCAACACGCGATCCGCAAGCGAAAAGTACCGATCATCATGCGTAATCACAACAACAGTCTTACCGCGTCCGCGCAGCTCCGGCAACAGTTGCTCATAGAACACCGCCTTGAACGACGGGTCCTGATCCGCCGCCCATTCATCGAACAGATAGAACGGCCGATCTTCCAGATACGCAACAACGAGCGCAAGGCGCTTACGCTGCCCGGTCGACAGCGCGCGAGTCGAGAACATACCGTTTTCAACGCTAACCTTATGATCAAGCGCAAGCCTGGCGATCAGCGTATTAGCCCGTGCATCGGCCGCGGCGCGCGCGCCACCGTTGTCGTCGGGATCGACAATACCGAGCAGCGTGTCGAACAGATGGAAGTCGTTGAACACCGTCGAGAAGCGCTCACGGTATGCGGGCCGCGTATCCCGCGTGACAGCCGAGCCATCCACTTCGATGACGCCGCCTTCCGGCTCATATAGACCCGTCAGCACCTTCGCGAGCGTCGTCTTGCCGCTGCCGTTGCCGCCGACGATAAACACCAGCTCGCCCGGCTTGAAGGTCAGATCGATCGGTCCGATACGGAACATGCGCTCGTCGCGCTCGTGAAAATACGCATGCGTAATGCCGCGCAGCGCGAGCGTGCCGAACGCCGCGGCCTGAGCGCCAACAGCGGGCGCCGGCAAGACCGCCGCGCCATGCGGCTCCTCGAACTCGGCAAGCACGCGCTCGATGCGTTCAAGCGACACGCGCGCCGCGTTGACGGTCGGCAGATTGTTCAGCAGGCCATCGAGCGGCACCAGCATGAACAGAAACACAATCACATAACCGGCGGCCGCTTGTGCATCGGCGTGCACGCCGATCGACGGCAGGAAGGTCGCCGCGCCGAGAAACACATAGAACAGAAAGATGATCCAGCCCACGCCGATCGCATAGGCCACGAACGCGCGGCGCCGGTGGTCGCGCACTTCATTGATGGCGGCGCCCAGTTGCCCGTCGACGAATTGCCGCGCGCGCTCGCGATGCAGCTTCAGTTCCTTCGCCCCCGCGAACAGCGAGCCGAGATAGTCGAACAGCCGGTCTTGCGCGCTGCCCGCTGCTTCGAGCGAAGCAATCGCGCGAATGTCGCCGAACCGGTAACCGAGCGAGCCGACCACGATCGCGCTGAGCGCCAGCACGCAAACAGGCCACGACAGCCACGCAAGATACGCAAGGCAGCCCGCGACGATCGAGCCATGCATGACGATGTTCGGCAGCGCGAAGAACAGCATCGACACGTTGGTGGCGTCGTCGGTGAGGATCGATTGCACAGGCGCCGCGCCGACACGCTCGACGTCGCGCAACTCCGCCGCCGCGACACGCGCGGAAACGTGCTCGCGCATGCGGCCCATCGTGTCCTGCGAAAGTCCCGCGAACAGCACGCCCGAAACAATGCGTGCGATCAGCGCGACCAGCGCGCACGCGGCGAAGCGCAGCGCGAGCGGCAAATCGGCGGCGGCGGGTGCGCTCAGAGCGCGGTTGAGCGTCGCGACCAGCAGCACGCTCGACACGCCATTCGCAATGCACGCGACCAGCGCGAGCGCAAGCGCGCCGCGCGAGCGTCGCAATAGCGACAACAGCAGACGGGTAGCGGGTTTGTTCGGGCGATCCGAACCATTCACGGGCGGTGCGTTGGAAACAGTCATCGAAAGCGGGCGTGAGAGTGAAGGTGCGCAAGGCGCATGAAGGGTCATCCATCCAATAGACGTTTGGGCGTCGCAAAACTTTAGTTAAACGGGCGCGAACGCGAGCAAGCAAGGACTCCGCAGAATTTATTCCGCTGCAGGGGTAAATTTTTTTTCGCGCGATTCGTCACCTGTGTGAAGCCGCTGAAATCGGGACCGGGACAAACCGTGCCCCGATGCAGCGGTATAGCGGCCTTGCCGAAGGACTTCACACGAATGACGACTTTTCCGACTGCCTTGCATCTTCGCCTGCGCGAACTCTCGCGCAGCGCGCCCAACGCACCCGCGCTCGCCGCGTTTTCGCCGCATACCGTGCGCATGTCGCGCGGCGAACTCGACGCTCGCGCGTCGCAAGTCGCGGCGGTGTTGCGCGCGCGTGGCGTGGGGGCGGAGGTGCGGGTGGGCGTGTGCATCGACAGGTCGTGCGATCTGTTCGTCGCGTTGCTCGCGGTGCTGAAGGCGGGCGGCGTGTTCGTGCCGCTCGACCCGCGTCATCCCGCGCAACGTCTCGACTGGATGGCGCGCGACGCGGGTTTGCGGCATGGCATCGTCACGCGCGCCGCCGACGCAACGATGCGCGCCAGATTCGAACACTGCATCGAAGTCGATGCAATCGACAGCACCCACGCCCTTGCATTCGACGATGCGCAGGTGCATCCGCGCTCCGCCGCGTACATGATCTACACATCGGGTTCGACGGGTACGCCGAAAGCCGTGGTCGTCGAGCATGGCCCGCTTGCCGCGCATTGCGATGCCGTGATCGACGCTTATCCGATGACCGACGCGGACCGCGTGCTGCATTTCGCTTCCGTGAATTTCGACCTCGCGCACGAGTATTGGCTTGCGCCGCTGGCGGCAGGCGCCAGCATCGCGATCACGCCGCCCGGCACCGTCGCGCCCGACGATGCGCGAGCGCTGGCCGAGCAGGAGCGCGTGACGATTGCCGCGTTTCCGCCAGCCTATCTGCGTGAATTCGCGCAAGCCGCGCAGCGTCACGGCGTGCCCGCTGCATTGCGCGTGCTCGCGTTCGGCGGCGAAGCGATGCCGGGCGATGTCTTCGCCGATATCCGGCAAACGTTTAGCAACGTGCGTTTGATCAACGGCTATGGTCCGACGGAGACCGTGATCTCGCCGATGCTGTGGCCGCTCGATGCGAGCCGCCCGTTTTATGACCCGTCATGCGCATCGTTGCCTATCGGCCGGCCGATTGGGTTGCGCACGGCTCGCGTGAGCACGCCGGAATCGGCTGATGGCGCGCCGACCGGCGATGGCTCGACAGGCGAGCTGTTGCTGGGCGGCGCATGCCTCGCGCGCGGCTATCACGGACGCGCGGCCCAAACGGCCGAGCGCTTCATCCCCGATGCAGACGGCGCGCCAGGCTCGCGTGTGTATCGCACGGGCGATCTCGCCCGTCTGCGCGCGGACGGCACGTATGACTACATGGGGCGTATCGACGATCAGGTGCAGATTCGTGGCGTGCGTGTCGAACCCCGCGAGATCGCGCAGTGCCTGCGCTTGCATCCCGGCGTGCGCGATGCGGCAGTGCTGGTCGAACAGATGGCCGGGCGCGTGCAGTTGACCGCTTGTGTCGTGATCGAAAGCGCAGTCGCTGAAAGTGCATTACGCGAGCATCTGTCGCAGCACTTGCCGGAAGCCTGGCAGCCGCATCGTTTCGCGCTGCTCGACATACTGCCTTACACGCTGAACGGCAAGCTCGATCGCGAATCGCTGCGCGCACGCGTTGCATCGCAATCGACAGTCGCGTCGTATCGCGAGCCGCAAGGCGAAACGGCGCGCAAGCTCGCTGCGATCTGGCAGGCGATTCTCGGGGATGAGCCTGTCGGCCTCGACGACCGCTTTCTTGCACGCGGCGGCGACTCGATCGCGATCATGCGTCTGCAGGCCTCCATCCGCGCGGAACTGCGCGTGAATCTGCGGCTGGATGCGCTATTCGCCGATCGTTCGCTCGAAGAACTCGCGGCGCTCGTCGACGCGAGCGAAGTCGAAGAGCCTACGCAGCCGCTGCCATTGAAAGCGGCCGCGAGAAGCAAGACGACAGCGGATTACGCGGACCATCGCGCGTCATTTGCGCAACAGCGTTTCTGGGTGCTCGCCCAAACGCGCGACGCGGGCGACGCTTATCACATCGCTGCGCACTGGCACATTCGCGGTTCGATCGATCACGCGTTGCTGGACAAGGCGCTCGCGCAAGTGATCGAGCGTCACGAAGCGTGGCGCACGACGCTGCACGAAGACGACAACGGTATCGTGATGCAGCGCGTTCATGCGCAGATCGCCGTGCCCGTCGATCAGACCGATCTGCGCGGCGTCGCGCTCGCGTCCCGCAAGACACGCTCGAGCGAACTCGCCGACGAGCACGCCACGCGGCCTTTCGATCTGCAACGCGGCCCCTTGCTGCGCGCATCGCTCGTCAGGCTCGCTGATGATGAGCATTGCCTGATGCTGACGGCACATCACGCGATCAGCGACGGCTGGTCGTCGCGTTGCGCGTTCGCGGAACTGGCGCAATGCTATGCCGCGCTGTCGGAAAGCCGTGCTGCTGCACTGCCCGTACTCACGGCGCAATACGCCGACTTTGCGCAATGGCAACGCGAATGGCTCGACGGCGCGGAACGCGAGCGGCAACTCGGCTATTGGCGCGACGCATTGAAGGACGCGCCCGCGCCGCTCGCATTGCCTGTCGATCGCACTGTACCCGCAGCGCGCACGCTCGTCGGCAAGCGCGCTTCGCGGCGGCTCGATCAGCATGTATCGGCGGCTGTGCGCGAACTCGCAAGCAGCGCGCACGCATCGACATTCATCGTGCTGCTGACTGCGTTGCATGCGTGGCTGCATCGGCTGACGGCCGCGACGGATGTCGTGATTGCCGCGCCTGTGGCCAATCGTCAGCGCGCCGAAGTGGCGAATCTGCTCGGTCTTTTCATCAACACGGTCGCGTTGCGCGCACACGTTTCACCGAACGCGCCGTTCAACGCGTTGCTCGCCCAGGTGCGCGACACGACGCTAGGCGCATACGCGAACCAGGACATCCCGTTCGATCAGGTGATCGATGCCGTCAAGCCGCCCGTGCGGCGCGGCGAAGAATGGCTGCGTGTGAAGTTCGCGCAGCAGTTCGTGTTCGACGACCCCGTCGCGTTGCCGGGTGCTGTTGCAACGTTGACGCCCGGCCCCGACAACGCGGCACGCTTCGACTTCGCGCTGGACTTCACTGACGACGCGCGCGGTATCGAACTGGTCGCCGCGTGGGCCACGGATTGCATCGACGATGCGACCGCGCAGGCATGGCTCGATAGTTTCGCTGCGCTCCTGACGGATAGCGTGGCGAATCCTGCGCTCGCTGTTTGCGCGCTTGCTTGTGGCGAGTCGCGCAGCAACCTGCTTCAAGGCCGCGCGCAGACCTTCGAATTCGCCGATGTCGTGGCGGCCTTCACCCATCACGCGAACGCCACGCCCAGGCAGATCGCCGTCACGGACGCGCAGCGGCAACTGAGCTTCGAAGAACTCGACCGCGTTTCGTCGCGTGCCGCGCGCGCGTTGATCGCACACGGCGCGGGCGCGGAACGGGCTGTTGCGCTGTGCATCGACCGCTCGGTCGATTTCGTCGTCGCACTGCTCGCCATATTGAAAGCGGGCGCGATGGCCGTGCCGCTCGATCCCGTTGCGCCACGCGAGCGTATTGAAGCTTCAGTTGCAGCATGTGACGCACGCTGCGTGATCGTGGCCGCCAACGCGCCGCAGATAGACAGCAAAGCCACCGTTCTGTCGCTCGATGCATTGATCGGCACACACGGCGACGCCGCACACGTTTCGATTGCACCCGAACAGGCCGCTTACCTGATCTACACGTCGGGTTCGACGGGCACGCCGAAGGGCGTTGTCGTCTCGCATCGCGCGCTTGCCGACTACGTGCAGGGCATGCTCGACGAACTGAAGTTCGCGCCCGGCGCGAGCATGGCGATGGTATCGACGGTTGCCGCCGATCTCGGCCATACGACGCTGTTCGGCGCATTATGTTCGGGTCGTACGCTGCATCTGCTGCCGAAAGAAGCAGCGTTCGATCCCGACCGCTTCGCCGCGACGATGCGCGAACGTGACGTCGGCGTGCTGAAGATCGTGCCGAGCCATTTGCATGCGCTGCTCGACGCGCAGCAACCCGCCGACGTACTGCCGTCGCACGCGCTGGTGCTGGGCGGCGAGCCGCTGCCGTGGGCGCTGGTCGAACGGATCACGTCGTTGCGGCCCGCGTGCCGTGTGATCAATCACTATGGCCCGACGGAAGCGACCGTCGGCGCGCTCACGTTCGACGCGAGCGCGAATCTGAACGATGCGAGCGCATCGGCAGGCGTGCCTACCGGGCGTCCGCTGCCGAACGCGCGCGCGTGCGTGCTCGATGCGAACGGCGCGCCCGTTCCCGTGGGCGGAATCGGCGAACTGTATCTGGGCGGGCCGGGCGTTGCGCGCGGCTATCTGGGCCGCGCCGCCGCGACTGCGGAGCGTTTCGTGCCCGATGCAAGCGGTGCGCGCATGTATCGGACAGGCGACCGCGTGCGTTTGCGCGCGGACGGCGCGATCGACTATCTGGGCCGTCTCGACGATCAGGTGAAAATTCGCGGCTATCGCGTCGAGCCCGGCGAAGTGAGTGCGACGTTGCGCGCGCTCGACGGCATCAGGCAGGCGGAAACGCTGGCCATCCATGAAGACGGCCGTGCGCGTCTCGCGTCGTTTGTCGTCGTGCAAGGTGCGGGCGACGAAGCGTCGCTACGCGCGCAACTCGCCGCGCGACTGCCCGATTACATGGTTCCCACGACGGTGACGCTGTGCGACGCCTTCCCCGTCACGCCGAACGGCAAGATCGACCGCGCGAAGTTGCGCGAGCTTGCGCAACAGCCCGTCGCGCAATCGGCGAGCGAAGCGCCGCTCGAAGGCGCGGAGCACATTCTCGCGGACGTATGGAAAGAAGTGCTGCGCGCGGAACGCGTGGGCCGCGACGACAACTTCTTCGAACTGGGCGGCGATTCGATCCTCGCGTTGCAGGTAATCGCGCGTTCGCGCAAACGCGGCGTGCGCTTTACCCCGAAACAACTGTTCGACAAACCGACCGTCGCGCAACTGGCGCAAGTTGCGCAAGCCGTTACCGTCGCCGAGCCGAAAGCGCAAACGCGCGCTGTTTCTGAACCCGATGCATCGCATGTTGCGTTGACGCCTGCGCAGCGCCGCTTTTTCGAGTTGACGATTCCCGCGCGCCACCACTGGAATCAGGCCATCGAATTGCATGCGGCCGGGCGCTTCGATCTCGACGCATTCGCGCAGGCGTTCGCCGCAGTGCTCGCACATCACGACGCATTCCGTTTGCGCTTCACGCAAGACGCCTCTTCTTCGTGGGGCGCGCGCTATGCCGACAAGCCGTTCGACACGTTGCCCCTCGTCGCTATTGAAGCGCGCGACGAACACGATGCGCTCGCGCAATTCGACGATCTGCAGCGCAGCTTCAACCTCGCGCGGGGTCCGCTTGCGGGCGCGCTCGTCGCGATGTTGCCCGATGGCACGCCGCGCGTGTGGATGGCGGTTCACCATCTGATCGTCGATGGCGTGTCGTGGCGCGTGCTGCTCGAAGACCTCGACGCCGCCTACGTCGCGGCACGCGAGCGGCGCACCATCAGGCTCGCAGCGCAAGGCGCGCATGCGCCGGACTGGGCGCAGCGCCTCGCCAGCCATGCGGCGGCGCTTTTCAGCAAGGAACTGCCGTACTGGACCTCGATGCAGCACGCGAGCGCGGATTTGCCGTTCGACGATCCGCAAGGCACGGCGACCAATGCCGACGCGTGCACAGTGGAATGGACAATCGACGCCGCGCTCACGCAGACACTGCTTACGGATGCGAACGCCGCATGGCGCACGCAGACCATCGACCTGCTCGTCGCCGCGCTCGCTCACACTTTGGGCACAAGCGTCGAAACGGATTCGCTGCTGATCGAACTCGAAGGCCACGGACGCGAAGCGCTGTTCGAAGACTTTGACGCGAGCCGCTCGATCGGCTGGCTGACGAGCCACTATCCCGTCGCGCTGCCCATCGGTGCATCGAGCGCCGACACGCTCACGGCGGTCAAGGACGCATTGCGCGCGGTGCCGAACAAGGGAGTCGGCTTCGGCGCGCTGCGCTATCTCGCCGATGACGCGACGCGCGCGACGCTTGCCGCGCTGCCGCGTCCGCGCGTGACATTCAACTACCTTGGCCAGTTCGGCGACGCGTCCACCGAGCGCGCGCTGAGCGCACGCTTTGGCGGCGCGGGCTGCGAGCGCGATCCGGCCGGACCGATGTCGAATGCACTGGCGATTCACGCGCATATCGACGGCGCGCGCAAGCTCAACGTGCATTGGGTCTATAGCGCGGCGATGTTCGAGGCCGGCACGGTCGAAAAACTCGCGCGCGCGTTCGAAACCACGTTGCGCGAGATCGCGGCGCGCTGCATCGAACGTGTGTCGAAACGCGGCGCGAGCGCCACGCCTGCCGACTTTCCGCTGGCGCAGCGCGCGGGTCTCTCGCAGCCGATGCTCGAGCGCCTCGAACTGGACTTGCGCACGGTCGACGACATCTATCCGCTGTCGCCGATGCAGCAGGGCATTCTGTTCCACTCGCTGTACGCGCCCGATCGCACCACGTATGTCAATCAACTCGTCGCGACGCTGACGTCGCCGGATATCGCGCGCGTGACGGATGCGTTCCATCGCGTCGTGCCGCAACACGACATCTTGCGCACGAGCTTCTGGCATGACGCCGACGTGCCGTTGCAGATCGTGCATCGCCAGGCGAAGCTGCCATTCGCCGTGCTCGACTGGCGTGGCCGCGATACGCGGGACGCGAACTTCGAGCAATGGCTCACGGAAGATCGAGCGCAAGGCTTCGATCTGTCGCAAGCGCCGCTGATGCGCGTGACGCTGGTTCGCCTCACCGACGACGAATGGCGCCTCGTGTGGACGCGCCATCACTTGCTGCTCGACGGCTGGAGCACGGCGCGCATGTTCGCCGACGTATTGCGCGATTACATGAGCGAGCGCCGCGCGTTGTCGTTCGGCCAGGCGGCGCGCTTGCGCTATCGCGACTTCATCGCGTGGCTCGATGCGCGCGATCACGACGCCGACAAGGTTTTCTGGCTCGAACGCCTCGCACGCTTCGACGAGCCGACGCTGGTTGCGCCGAACGCGTCGCCGGAACATGCTGCCGCCGCACCCAACGACGTCTGGCGCGCGCAACTCGATGCTGCCACAACCGCTAAGCTGACGGCGCTCGCGCGCAGCCTCAGGCTGACGGTGAATACGCTGGTGCAGGGCGCGTGGGCGCTTGCCTTGCAGCGCATGACCCATCACGCGACGGTCGCATTCGGCGCGACGGTCGCGGGCCGGCCCGACGCACTGCCCGACGTCGACAGCGTACTCGGGCTGTTCATCAACACATTGCCCGTCATTGCGACGCCCGCGCCGCAGCGGCGCATCGCCGACTGGCTCGCGGACCTGCAGCGCGACAACGCGGCGAATGCCGAGCACGCGCACACGCCGCTCTTCGACATCCAGCGTTGGGCGGGACAGGGCGGCGGCGCGATGTTCGACACGCTGGTGGTGTTCGAGAACTATCCCGTCGATCCCGCCTGGTCGGCGAACGACGAGCGCGCGCTGCGCCTGTCGGACATTCGCAGCGTCGAATCGACCGATCTGGCCGTCACGCTGGTCGTGCAGGCGGGCGACACGCTGACGATCGACTACGGCTACGACACGGCGCGTATCGATGAAGCGCGCGTGCAGACGCTGCATCGCGCGTTCAATGCATGTGTCGAAGCGTTCATCGCTGATCCGCATGCGTTGCTCGGCAGCGTGTCGATCGCGACACGGGAAGATTGTGCGCAACTCACGCGCTTCAACGAAACCGCGCGGACATGGCGCGATGAACAATGCCTGCCGCTTCATCGCCAGTTCGAAGGCCATGCGGCCGCGACGCCGGACGCAATCGCGCTGGACTTCATCGACGCCAAAGGAAACCGCACCCGTGTCACGTATGCCGAACTCGATGATCGCGCGAACCGCGTGGCTGCTGCGTTGCTGAAGGCAGGCGTCACGGCGGACAGTGTGGTTGCGCTGTGCGTCGAGCGGTCTGTCGACATGGTGGTTGCGCTGTTCGGCGTGTTGAAGGCGGGTGCAGCGTATCTGCCCGTCGATCCCGACTATCCCGCCGATCGCATCGCCTATCTGCTCGACGATGCGCGGCCCGCCGTCGTGCTGACTCAACGGACGCTGCATGCGCGCGTGGCCGATGCGATCCGCAGCGACAGCGCGTGCCTGCTGTGCGTCGAAGAACTCGATGCGAACGCCGTGCTCGACAGGCCCATCGCTGTCGAGCCAGATCAGCTTGCGTACCTCATCTACACATCGGGTTCGACGGGCAAGCCGAAGGGTGCGGGCAACACGCATCGCGCGCTGGCGAATCGCATTGCGTGGATGCAGGAGGCGTACCGGCTGACGCCGCAGGACGTCGTGCTGCACAAGACGCCGTTCGGCTTCGACGTTTCCGTGTGGGAGTTCGTGTGGCCGCTGTCGGTGGGCGCGACGCTCGCCGTCGCCGCACCTGGCGATCATCGCGACCCCGCGCGTCTCGCGTCCGCCATCGCCACATTTGGCGTAACGACGCTGCATTTCGTGCCGTCGATGCTTGGCGCGTTCCTCGGCTATCTGAAGGACTTCGGTGCCGCAGCGCATTGCGCGAGCATCGCGCGCATCGTGGCGAGCGGCGAGGCGCTGTCGCCCGAACTCGTGGCGCGCGCGCGTGCGCTGCTTCCGCAAGCGCAATTGCACAACCTGTACGGCCCGACGGAAGCCGCAATCGACGTATCCCACTGGACTTGCACGGAGGCCGACGCGCGGGCCGTCGCGGTCCCCATCGGCAAGCCGATTGCAAACATTCAACTGCATGCGCTCGATGCGTCGCTGCATCCGTTGCCGGCGGGCGCAATCGGCGAACTGTATCTGGGCGGCGTCGGGCTGGCGCGCGGTTATCTCGGGCGCGCCGCGCTGACGGCCGAACGCTTCATCCCCGATCCGTTCACGCCGGGCGCGCGTCTCTATCGCACGGGCGATCTCGTGTGCCGCCGCGCGGATGGCGTGCTCGACTATCTCGGCCGTGCCGATCAGCAGGTCAAATTGCGCGGCCTGCGTATCGAACCGGGCGAGATCGAAGCGCTATTGCGCGCGGCGCCTGGCGTGCATGACGCCGTCGTGATCGTGCGTGACGAGCAGTTGATCGGCTATGTCGCGCGACGCGCCGAAGAAGCATTCGATCAGGCCGCGCTGTTCGCGGCGTTGAGCGCGCAGTTGCCTGCTTACATGGTGCCCGCTCATGTGATCGAACTCGACGCGTTGCCTGTCACGCCGAACGGCAAGTGCGACCGCAACGCGTTGCCCGCGCCGTCGCTGCAAACGGCAGAAGTGGCCGAACCGCAGACCGATACCGAGCGCGAACTCGCCGCGATCTGGACGCGCGTGCTGCGCATCGACGCGAGCCACGCGATCGGTCGCGACGCCGACTTCTTCGCGCTGGGCGGACATTCGCTGCTCGCGACGCAGGCGAACGCGCAAATCAATCTGCACTGGTCGCTCGCGCTGCCGCTGCGCACGCTGTTCGAGGCCCGCACGCTGTCGCGCTGCGCGGCCGCCATCGATGCGGCGCTCGAAGCGCGCGGCGCTCACTCACTCGACGACGCAGCGCGGGCCATCGATGCGCTGCTCGGCGAACTCGAAGCGCAATAAGGAATGATCGAATGACAGCCAAACCCGACCTGCTGGCGCTCGCCGCGCGTTTCGCGCAATTGCCGGATGCGCAGCGCAAGCTGTTCATCACGAAGCTCGGTGAAGCGGGCATCGACTTTCGCGTATTGCCGATTCCCACGCGCGCGGACCGTTCGTCCGCCGTGCCCGCCTCGTTCGCGCAGACGCGGCTGTGGCTGCACGCGCGGATGATCGACGAGCCGGCGGCGTATCACGTCACTAGCCGGCTGAGGCTCGACGGCGAATTGAATCGCGCGGTGCTGCGGCACGCATTCGATGCGCTGATTGCGCGTCATGAAGCGCTGCGCACCACCTTTGCCGAATCCGCGGATGGCGGCGTCGAGCAGGTCGTGCAAGCGCCTGCGCGGTGCCCGTGGCGCTTCACCGATCTGTCGCGCGCGGCGAAGGAAGAGCGCGAACGCATCGCCGCGGATGTGGCGGCGAAAGACGAAGATCAGCCGTTCGATCTGGCGCAGGACTCACTCGTGCGCGTGCATCTGATCGCGCTCGACGACTCGACCCACTGGCTCGTGCTGACGATGCACCACATCGTCTCCGACGGCTGGTCGATCGACGTGCTGCTCGACGAACTGGCCGCGTTCTATCGCGCTTATGCCAACGGTGAAACGGTTGCGCTCGCACCGCTGCCCGTTCAATACGCGGATTTTTCGCTGTGGCAGCGCCGCTGGCTCGATGCGGGCGAGGCCGAGCGTCAGCTGCAATTCTGGCGCGAGCAGGTGCGAGCGGATGCGGGCGTGATCGCATTGCCCGGCAGCCGCGCACGCCCGATGCAACGCAGCGCGCGCGGTGGCCGACATTACTTCACCGTCGATGCCGCGACGGCACAACGGGTGCGCGCGCTCGCCCAAGCGCGTCGCGCGACGCCCTTCGCGGTGCTGCTTGCGGCCTTGCATGCGTTGCTCGCGCGGGCGAGCGGCGAGCCGCATGTGCAGATCGGCGTGCCTGCCGCGAATCGTGAGCGCGCGGAAACGGCGGGGCTGATCGGCTTCTTCGTCAATACGCTCGCGGTGGCCGCGCGCGTCGATATGCGCAAGCCGTTCGACGCGTTGATCGACAACGTGCAGCGCGCGCTCGTCGATGGTCAATCGAATCAGGACGTGCCGTTCGAGCAGGTCGTCGAAGCACTCGGCGTGCCGCGCAGCGCGAGTCATCATCCGCTGTTCCAGGTGATGGCGTCGTACGCGGCGCGCCGCGCATTGCCCGCGTTCGACGACGTGCGCGTGACCGATCTTCCGTTCGGCGCGCCGTATGCGAAGTTCGATCTGACACTCGGCTTCGAGGAGCGCGAAGACGGCGCGCTCGATGCCGCCTTCGTCTACTCGACCGATCTGTTCGACGCCCCCGCCGTGCAGCGGATGGCGGGCGAGTACGCACAGCTGCTCGACAGCGCGCTGGCGTCGTCGCATGCGCCCGGCGGCGACCTCGAATGGCTGACACACGACGAGCGCGCGCAGCTGGATGCGTGGAATGCGTACGAACGCGCGGACGCGCCGTTCGTCCCCGTGCATGTGACGCTCGCGCAGCATGCGCAGAACAAGCCCGACGTCAGCGCGGTGACGGACGCGCGCACGACGCTCACGCGCGCGCAACTCGATGCGCGCGCCGCGCGGCTCGCGGCGCGGATGATGGCGGCGGGTGTCGGCGCGGAAACGCGGGTCGGCATCGCGGTCGGGCGCTCGACGGATCTGTTCGTCGGGCTGCTCGCTATTCTCAAGTCGGGTGGCGCGTTCGTGCCGCTCGACCCGACGCATCCGCGCGAGCGCCTTGCGCATATCGTCGACGACGCGTCGATCGGACATGTCGTCACCGAGCGGCGCCATGTGCCGAAGCTTCCGCTGCGGCACGGCACGCGCCTATGGCTGATCGACGCGGAAGACGAAGCGGTGCAAGACGAAGTCGCCTGGCACGAACCGGCCATTGCACCGACGCAGGCCGCGTATCTGATCTACACCTCGGGCTCGACGGGCAAGCCGAAGGGCGTCGTGGTCGATCACGCTTCGATCGCAATGCACTGCGCGGCGATTGCCGCGCGCTACGGCATGCGTGAGAAGGATCGCGTGCTGCACTTCATGTCGATCAACTTCGACGGCGCGCATGAATGCTGGCTCGCACCGCTGACGGCGGGCGTCGACATCCGCATCACCGACGATGCATTGTGGCCACCCGCGCAAACCTGCGAAACGATCGCGAATGAACGGATCACGATTGCCGCATTCCCGCCGAGCTACGCGCTGCAAATGGCCGAATGGGCGCGCGCGCATGGCGCGCCGCGTTCGCTGCGCTCGCTCACGGTCGGTGGCGAGGCGACCTCGCGCGAAGCCTTCACCGCGCTGCGGCAGGCGTTCCCTGATGTACGCGTCGTGAACGGCTATGGTCCGACGGAGACGGTGATTACGCCGTTGCTGTGGATGATCGAGGCGCACGAGGACGCGAGCGATATCGCCGATGCCGCGTATCTGCCCATCGGCACGCCCGTCGGCGAGCGCACCGCGCATGTGCTCGATGCGAGTCTGCGGCCGTTGCCGACAGGCGTGACGGGCGAACTGTATCTGGGCGGCACGGGCGTCGCACGTGGCTATCACGCGCGCGCCGCGCTGACGGCCGAGCGCTTCGTGCCCGATCCGTTCGGGCCGCCGGGTGCGCGGCTGTATCGAACGGGCGATCTGGTGCGGCGGCGTACCAACGGCGTGCTGGAGTTTGTCGGCCGTATCGATCATCAAGTGAAGGTGCGCGGATTGCGTATCGAGCTTGGCGAGATCGAAGCGCGCCTGATGGCGCACGACGATGTGCGCGATGCGGTGGCCGTGGTACGCGGAACTGGCGCGGATGCGGCGCTCGCGGCCTATGTCGAGCTCAGCGACGAGGCACGCAAGCGCAATGCACGGATCGATGGCGATGTGCTCGCAGCGCATTTGCGCCGCGCGCTGCCCGACTATATGGTGCCGCCGCATCTCGTCGTGCTCGATGCGCTGCCGCGCAACGCGAACCGCAAGATCGACCGCGCGGCGTTGCCGGAGCCGGTGCGCGTCGAGCGCGTATTCGATGCGCCCGCAGCGGGCATCGAAACGGCGCTCGCGGCGATCTGGTGCGAAGTGCTGCGCGTCGAGCGCGTGGGCCGTGCCGATCACTTCTTCGAACTGGGCGGCCATTCGCTGGCGGCCGTGAGCGTGGCGACGCGCGTCAGCGAACGGCTCGCGCACGACGTGCCCGTTCGCACGCTGTTCGAAGCGCCGACGCTCGCCGCGTACGCACAGCGTGTGGCCGAATCGCCGCGCGTCGGGACGCGCGAGAGCGTGCGTCATGAGCCGGAAGCGAAGGAGGCAACCGACCTTGCGCTGAGCGATGCGCAACGCGCGCTGTGGTTTCTGTGGCGCGCGCAGCCGGAAAGCGCGGCATACAACATTCCCGTCGCGCTGCGCCTGCATGGCGCTGTGGATGTGACCGCGCTGGAAAGCGCGTTCGATCGCGCAGCGCATAAGCACCCTGCGTTGCGCGCACGTCTGGTATCGCCGAAGGGCGCAGCTGAACCGCGTCAGGTGATCGACGCGCATCGTCGCGTGACGCTGCCCGTCGTCGATCTGCGAGCGCTTGCTTCGACGGATGAACGTATAGCGGCGGCGACGCGGCTAACAGATGAAGACGCACTCGCGCCGTTCGATCTCGCCAAGGCGCCGCTGTGGCGCGCGCGCCTGATTCGCCTCGGCGATGAGGATCATGTGCTGTCGGTCGTGATCCATCACATCGTTGCCGATGGTCATTCGATCGACGTGTGGCTGGGCGACGTGCAGCGTACTTATGCGGCATCCGCGACAGGCGAGCCGTCCAGCGCGTCGCCGATGAAACCCGTGTTCGCCTCCCGCACGAAGCCGAGGCACGCCGACCTGAAGTACTGGCGCGACGCATTGCGCGACGTACCGTCGATGCGTTTGCCGCAGCCTGCGGGCGAGCGTCCCGTTTCACCTGAATGGAGCGCGGGACGCATCGCGTTCGCGTTCGACGCGCGTACGGTCGAACGCGCGAAGGCGCTGGCGATGTCCTCGCACGCCACGCTGCCGATGCTGTTGCACGCGGTGCTGAACGTCGCGCTCGCACGTCAGACGGGCGCGCTCGATCAGGCGGTCGGCGTACTCGCATCGACACGCGATGCCGGCACCGACGACGTGATCGGTCTCTTCATCAACGCTGTCGTGGTGCGCACGGCGATGCGCGAAGCGGGATCGCCGCGCGAAGTGATTGCCGCCGTGCGCGAAGCGGCGCTGGGCGCGTACGCGCACGTCGCCGTACCGTTCGCGCAGGTCGTCGACAGTATGCGTGCGTCGCGCACCGCGAACGGCAATCCGCTCTTCCAGGTGATGTTCAACTATCTGCGGCCTGCGCCAGGCGGTGCGCATCAGTGGCGCGGCGTCGAAGTGGATGAGTTCAACGACGTGCGTCATCGCGTGGTGTTCGATCTCGAACTCGATATCGTCGAGCATCCGGATGGCCGTGTGACGGGTGCGTTCTCGTATGGACGCGAACTGGTAGATGGCGAGTTCGTCGCGCGTTTGTGTGCCGATTATCTGGCCGTCGTCACGCGCTTTATTGACGCGCCGGAAGAAGCGATTGTCATTCCGGGCGAGATGTCGATTCCTGCGCCGACACCAGCGCATCACGCGCGCGTCGATCCTTCGCCGCGTGCCGAACGGCTCACGCATGCGCTCGCACGCATCTGGGCCAATACCTTCGACGTCGACGCGCCCGATTACGACGACAACCTGTTCGAAGCAGGCGCAACGTCATTCGACGTCGTGCGCTTCGTCGATGCGGCTGGTGCGGCGGGCTACGCGATCGCGATCGACGACGTGTTCGTCCATCAGACGCTAACGCGCGTGGCTCACGCGCTGTCGCTGCGACTCGACGCGAGCGTCGCACAGGACGCACGCGAAACCGCTACCGAGGTGCGCGATGCACGCTGATTTCATACGGAGTGACATGAACACGTTCAAACAGCCGTCGCTGGCGGCGTATCTCGAAGGCGACGCGATCACGGTGGCCGAAGACGGCCGCGCCGAAGGCATCGTTCTGCACGCGCGTTGGACGCGCGAAAAGGGCCTGCGCATCGTCGAATGGTGCAAGGGGATTTCGCCGCTCGGGCAACGCCGCGCGGTACTGGCGGCATTCGGCGCGGCGTTTGGAGTCGCGGGTGACAGCAAGTCGATCGCGCTCGATATCGACAAGCTGCATCGCGATGCGTTCGACTCGCTGCGTCACAGCGGCGTGCTGACGGCGCAGAACCTATGCATGCGCGACGCGTGGGCGCAGCAGCCCGATTTGTGGCTCTCGCGCGATGCCTCGACACCGCACGCGGCGCTGTCTTTTGCGATGACGGACGGCGCCCGGCATCCGCGGCGCGCGCCTTATGCGGACGGCGTCGTGTACGCGCGCGATGTGCCGGAGTTCGGGCATCGCTTCACGCTGCAGACGGCTTGCGTCGCGCAGCACCTCGAACAGCTGCATGCGTGGATGAACGAGCCGCGCGTCAATGCGTTCTGGGGCGAGGCGGGCACGCTCGACGCGCATCGCGCGTACCTCGAACGCGTGCTGTCGACGCCCCATGTGCATCCGTTGATCGGCGCGTTCGACGGCGAGCCGTTCGGTTACTTCGAAGCGTATTGGGCCAAGGAGGACCGCATTGCGCCGTTCGCGGCATCGACGGATTTCGACCGCGGTCTGCACATGCTGGTGGGCGATACGCGCTGGCGTGGCGCGGCCTGTGTGGCGGCATGGCTGCCGTCGCTGGTGCATTACCTCTTTCTCGACGATCCGCGCACGCAGGCGGTCGTGTGCGAGCCGCGTCACGATAACGCTCGCATGATCGATTACCTGAAGCAGCATGGTTTTTCGAGAATCGCGCATTTCGATTTTCCGCACAAACGCGCGTTGCTGATGCGCGTGGTTCGGGAAGCATTCTTCGATGGCCGTCATCTGTGATGCGCCACTGCGCTTCCCGTCACACGCACAACGTTCGTCGCCACTGGTAGAAGGGAGACATTTCATGAGTCAACGAGAATACATTCACGATCTGATCGGCGTCGGCTTCGGGCCGTCGAATCTCGCGCTGGCCGTGCGCCTCGCGGAGAACGGCGGCGCGCCGGGCGCACACTGCTTCATCGAACGGCAGCCGGAGTTCGGCTGGCATCGCGGCATGCTGCTCGACGACAGCCGCATGCAGATTTCCTTCCTCAAGGATCTCGTCACGATGCGCGATCCGAAGAGCCGCTTCACGTTCATCAACTATCTGTTCGAGCGTGGACGTCTGCAGGATTTCGTCAACCTGAAGAGCTTCTATCCGACGCGGATCGAGTTTCATGACTATCTGCGCTGGGTCGCGAGCGCATTCGACGATCAGGTGCACTACGGCGAATCGGTCACGCAGATCGAGCCCGTCACGGACGAGAGCGATCCGCGCACTGTCACGCACTTGCGTGTGCACTCGCGCGATGCGCAAGGCAAGGAGCGGCATCGGCTGACGCGCGCGTTGTCTGTCGGCATGGGTGGCGTGCCGCAGATCCCGGCCGCGTTCGCGGCCTTGCGCGATGCCGCCGTGATCCACTCGTCGAACTATCTGACGACGATCGGCGCTGTGATGGGCGATGGCATGGGCGGCACGGCGCGGCGTCGCGTGGCTGTCGTCGGCGGCGGCCAGAGCGCAGCTGAAGTGTTCATCGATCTGACGCGTCGCTTCCCGCATGTCGACGCGACGCTCGTGATGCGCGCGCCCGCACTGAAGCCCGCCGACGACAGCCCGTTCGTCAATGAAATCTTCAACCCGTCGTTTACCGATCTCATCTATTCGCAGCCCAAGGACGCGCGCCGCTCGCTGCTCGATACGTTCCGCGACACCAACTACTCGGTGGTGGACCGTCCGCTGATCGAGCAGATCTATGAATTGCTGTATGTGCAAAACGTGAGCGGCACGGCGCGTCATCGTCTGCTGAACAACTGCGCAATCGAATCGGTGCGTGAAGTGCAAGGCGAGCAAGGCAATGAAATCGACATGCGTCTGCGCGACGGGATGGGCGGCGATGCGCGTGCCGAACGTTTTGACGCCGTGGTGCTCGCAACGGGCTATCGGCGCGATGCGCATCACGCGCTGCTCGACCCGCTCGCCGACGCATTGGGCAAGCCCGTCGAGCAATGCGAAGTCGCGCGCGACTACATGCTCGCGACGCCCGCGCATTTCCAGCCGCGCATCTATTTGCAAGGCTGCTGCGAAGACAGCCACGGTCTGAGTGACACGCTGCTGTCGATCCTCGCGCGCCGCGCGGACGAAATCGCGGGTTCGCTCGAAGCAGGCAACAACGAAAACAGTTTCGAAGTTCAAACGCGCACAGGGGCGCAAACCGGGGTGAGCGGCGGCCGCGTGGCTTTCGCTCTTTGATAACAACTAGCGGCGCGACGCGCCGTCATCGATATTCCGAGGTATCAGATGGAGTGGGTCACAGGCACGCAGCGGCGTGCCATTGCTGCGGCAGCCAGCATGACTTTTCTCGCCACGGCAACAGGTTACGCGCACGCGCAACAGGCGCCGGACAACCAGAACAGCGCGCCAGACAAGACAGCGACGTTGCCCGCCGTGAAGGTGCAAGGCACGGCGGCGGGCGATACGGAAGGCTTCGTCGCGCATCGCACCGCGACGGCGACGAAGACGGATACGCCGCTCGACGAAGTGCCGCAGACGGTGAACATCGTGACGGCGGCGCAGATCGAAGAGCAGGGCGCGACCTCGATCAACCAGGCGCTGCGTTATGTGCCGGGTTTTTCATCGTACGGCGCGAGCACGCGCTCGGACTGGTACACGGCGATTCGCGGCTTCACGCCGAGTGTGTTCGTCGACGGCCTGCAGGTGCCCAATACGCTGAACCTGGCGAGCTGGCGCGTCGATCCGTATCAGGTGGAGAGCATCACGGTGCTGCGCGGCCCGACGTCGGTACTTTACGGACAAGGCGACCCCGGCTCGCTCGTCGACATTCAGACCAAGCAGCCGACCGCCGAGCGTATCCGCGAAATCGAATTGCAGATCGGCACGGATGCGCGCAAGCAGATCGGCATCGACCTCGGCGGCAAGATCGACAAGGACGGCACGCTGACGTACCGCTTCGTCGGCGTGGGGCGCGACGGCAACATGCCGACGGGACCGAACCCGGACCAGCGTCTGATGTTCGCGCCGTCGATCAAATGGCAGCCCACGGCCGATACCTCGTTGACGCTGTACGCGACCTATCTGCGCGATAACACCGACGTGTCGGATAACTTCCTGCCCGCGTCCGGCACGATTTTGCCGAACCCGAACGGCGTGATCTCGAACGATCTCTATACGGGCGACGGCAACTTTGCGCGTTACGACAAGCGGCAGTGGTCGGTCGGCTATCAGTTCGAGCACCGCTTGAATCCGACCTGGACGTTCCGCCAGAACACCCGCTACATGCATCTGTCGTTGAACAACTCGACGGTGTACGGCGGCGGCCTCGATTCATCCGATCCGACGCAAGCGTCGCTGACGCGCTACGCGGGACTGTTCCAGCCGAACTATTCGCGCTTCGACATCGACAATCAGGCGCAGGCGCAATTCCACACCGGCTCGATCGGACATACGGTGCTGCTCGGCTTCGAATACAACCGGCAGTTGTCGACGGATAGCGAACAGCTCGCGCTGGCGCCGAGCCTGAACATGTTCAATCCCGTCTACGTTCCCGTGACGTCGGATATTTTCAGCGGGCCGAATTCGTTCGGCTATAGCGATACGAAAACGAAGCTCGACAGCTTTGGCGTCTACGCGCAGGACCAGATCAAGCTGACGCCGCGCGTCGTCTTCACGATTGGCGGCCGCCAGGACTGGAGCCGCAACACGACGACGAACACCGTCGCGGACACCGAACAGCGGCAGAACGATCACGCGTTCACGTATCGCGTGGGCGCCGTGTATCTGGGCGATTACGGTTTGTCGCCGTATATCAGCTACGCGACGTCGTTCAATCCCGTGATTGGCGTGAACGCGGACGGCACGCCTTTCCAGCCGACGAAAGGCAAGCAGATCGAACTCGGTTTGCGCTGGCAGCCGTTCAACAAGAACCTGATGTTGAATGCGGCCATCTATCAGATCAACCAGACCAACGTCACGACACCCGACCCAACCGATCCGACAGGGACGTTCAGCGTGCAGACGGGTGAGGTGCGTTCGCGCGGCATCGAGTTCAGCGCGGTCGGCAACATCACGCGCGATCTGAGCATCATCGCTTCGTACGCGTATCAGGATGTGAAAAACATCAAGGCCAACGACGATTCGCTGAACAAGTGGCCCGTCGCGATTCCGTTGCCGCATCAGACAGCTTCGCTGTGGGCCGATTGGACATGGCACACGGGACCGCTGACGGGTCTCGGTTTCGGCGCGGGTTTGCGTTACGCGAGCTATAGCGCGGGCGCGGCGGACAACTCGCTGCATGTGCCGGGCTATACCGTGTACGACGCCGCCGTGCATTACGACATCAGCAAGTGGCGCTTTGCAGTGAACGCGACGAATATTTTCAACCGCCGCTATGTGACCGGTTGCCAGAGCGCCTTTGCGTGCTTCTACGGCAACCAGCGCACGGTACTGGCGACGGCGCGTTACGACTGGTAAGCACCGCCATTCGATCATTTGAGGAAAGGAAGACAAGCATGAACGCTCGCGTGGCCTTTGAGGAACTCGTTCCAACGCCGGACGGCTTTGCATTGTCGGCGTGGCCGCGTGATGCGGCACCCGTGCAGCTACTGCCCGCGCTCGCGGAGATTTTTTGCCGCGATGCGAAGCGACAGCAGGTGTCGCTGACCTTGCCGTTCGAGCACGACGACGACGCGGCGCATGCGTTCGTCACACGCGCGATCCGCGAAGGCATCGCGGATACGGCGGCGCACGAAGGCTCGATGCTGCGGCTCACGACGTCGCGCGCGAGCTTCTGGCAGCAGCCGTCGCTGTGGCTCACGGCGCCTTCTTCGGCAGGCATGCCGATGCGCTACACGATTCATCACAACCGGCGTCATCCCGTGCGCGCGCCGAAACCGAAGGGCACCGTGTATCGACGCTTCATGCCGACGGTCGGCATGACGTTCACACTGCGCACGGTCGACGTCGAGCGTGACACGGACACCTTTCACCATTGGCAGAATCAGGATCGCGTTGCGCACTTCTGGGACTTCAAAGGCACGCGCGAGCAGCATGCGGCGTACCTGGCCGAGCAGTGCGCGGACCCGCATGTGCATCCGCTGATCGGGTGCTTCGACGACGAGCCGTTCGCCTACTTCGAGGTCTATTGGGCGAAGGAGGATCGCGTCGCGCCGTTCTATGACGCGGGCGATTTCGATCGCGGCCTGCATTTGCTCGTCGGCAACAGCGATTATCAGAGCGCGGGCAAGCTGCGCGCGTGGTTCAACGGCATCCTGCATTACATGTTTCTCGACGATCCGCGCACGCAACGCATAGTCGGCGAGCCACGCATCGATCACACGCGCCACATTGCATGGATGCACCGGCTGGGCGCGTTCACGCTGAAGGAGTTCGATTTTCCGCACAAGCGTGCGGCGCTCGTGATGGTCGAGCGCGAAACGTACTTCGGGCAGTTCGGGCCTTGAGAGGTTGCGCGCTCAGACCTGCACCGACGGAATGTTCTTCATGCAGCGCAGCGCGAACATCGAGCGGCTGTGGCGAATGCCCGAGATCTTGTAGAGCTTTTCGCGCAGGAATCGCTCGTAGCCGGCGGTGCCGTCGACGGCAACCTTGATCAGATAGTCGTACTCGCCCGACACGAGATACGCTTCGAGCACTTCGGGCAGTGTGGCCAACTCGTCGCCGAAGCGGGCCAGCGCGTCGTCGTCGTGCCGGTCGAGCGTGACTTCGATCAGCACGACATCAGCGAAGCCGAGCTTTTGCTGGTCCAGCAACGCGACGTAGCCGCGGATATAGCCGTCCGCTTCCAGCTGACGCGTGCGGTTCCAGCACGCAGTCGTCGACATGCCGACCACCTCGGCGAGTTCCGCATTCGACAGTCGCGCGTTCTTCTGCAGCGCGCGCATGATTGCGCGGTCCTGATTGTCCAGCGGGCGGTTGCGGGCTTGCATGATTGAGCGTGGAAGAATATTCGGATGATTTTTATTTTAACGGAATAGTCTTCCGTGTTCAGCGGATCGTCCCCCGTAAACAGGAAGCCTATCCAGCGTGCCGGCCGGTATATTCTTCCCATGCTTCCTTGCCCGCAACGACAGGCGGATTACCCTCCTCCAACAGGCGCCGCGTCATTCGCAAGACGACGCCGGCGGGGGCGGTCAGCGGCGAAACCCACGCCGTGCGACGCGTTCATCGGTCACGGAAGCATTCATCCCTCCGCGCTTTTTTGAAAGCATCGACAGACGCTTTTATTAATAAAACAATCTATATTGCAGAAACAAGACCCTTCATCGCGGATCGCGATTCCTATCGGGCTTGTCGTAGACCGTGCCTGCGCACCACGTCGCATCGTCAGATCATGGCGGTCTTCGGAAGACGGCCATGCTGCAACCAGCTGGGGGAGCCATGTCCTCGTCACCGCTTTTCGACGCGCCGCACGGTCTTGGCGATTCCGGCGAACAGGCCGACTCGCGCTTGCACAATCACGATCTCGCGCCCGTGCCGCACACCCGGCGCACGTGGACGGGCTATAGCATCTTCGCGATGTGGATGTCCGACGTGCATAGCGTCGGCGGCTATACATTCGCGGCAAGCCTGTTTCTGCTCGGTATTTCCGGCTGGCAGGTGCTGATCGCGCTGACGGTCGGCATTCTCGTCGTCTACGTGCTGATGAACTGGGTGGGCAAGCCGAGCTATATGCACGGCATTCCGTTCCCCGTCATGGCGCGCGTGAGCATGGGCGTGATGGGCGCGAACCTCGCCGCCGTGATTCGCGGCGTGGTCGGCATTGTCTGGTATGGCGTGCAAACCTACTTCGCTTCGAAAGCGGTGGCGACGCTGCTGGTTTTGTTCGTTCCTGCGTCGACTGCATTGCAAGGCTTCAGCTTTCTGCGCCTGGATGGTTTAGGTTGGGTGAGCTTCCTGTTCATGTGGTTCTTCCAGTTGGTGATTTTTCAACGCGGCATGGAGACGATCCGCAAGTTCATCGACTTTTGCGGGCCGGCCGTCTATGTGGTGATGTTCGTGTTGATGGCGTGGATACTCTCGCAGGCCGGGCTTGGCAGTTTGAATCTGACGCTTGGCGGCAAAACGCTAACAGGCGCGGAGCAATTCGCGGGCATGGGCAGTGCCGTGCTGCTCGTCGTCAGCTATTTCGCCGCACTGCTGTTGAATTTCGGCGATTTCTCGCGCTTTGCGAAAAGCGAACATCAAATGAAGGTGGGCAACTTCTTGGGGCTGCCCGTCAATTTCATCGTGTTCGCGATCATCACGGTGATCGTGACTTCGGGTAGCGCGACCGTGTTCGGCTCGATGATCATGGACCCGGTAGCGATCGTCGCGCATATCCAGAACAAGGTGGCCGTGGTGATTGGCAGCGTCACGTTTATCGTGGCGACAATGGGCATCAATATCGTCGCCAATTTTGTTTCGCCCGCTTACGATATCGCGAATCTTTTCCCCAAACACGTCGATTTCAAGCGCGGCGGCCTGATCGCATCCATACTCGCGGTACTCGTGTGCCCGTGGATATTCGTCGACAGTCCGAAGGCGATTACGATTTTCGTCAGCGTGTTCGGCGCCGTGCTTGCCCCGCTCTATGGCGTGATGATGGCGGACTTCTATCTGATCAAGAAACAGCAGGTGCAAACGGCCGAGCTGTACACGATGTCATCGACGGGCCGCTTCTACTACGACGGCGGCTGGAACAAGATCGGCGTCGCGGCGCTCGCGCTGTCGGGCTGCATTTCCATTGGCTGGGAATTGTGCACACAACTACTGCACGTCCTGCCTGAAAACAACTTTGGCTGGCTGATCGGTGCGGTGGCAGGCGCGGTGCTCTACGTTGGCATGATGCGCGCTGCACGCAGAACCTGATGCAGGCAGAACCGGCCGCATTGGCGCTATAGCACGAATAGCGACGCAATAGCGTTATGGACCGATTTAGGCGCTAGTTTGTCTTTAGAGACCGATCAAAGTATTCGATACTCAGGAGTCGATTCGTGCCGTGCGACGGCGCGCCGCTGTTTTATGCGTGCATATCCGATCGTATATGGCGGCGGGGTCACCGAATCGAAATAACTCCATACTGCTACGACTTTCGAACGGACACGAAGATGGACCGGCTTGACGCGTTAAGGCTGTTTGTCGAAATCGCCGAAGCCGGGAGCTTTTCCGCGGCCGCGCGAAAGAGCACGGTGTCGACATCGACAGTCACACTCGCGCTGCAAAAGCTGGAAGAGGAAGTGGGCGCGCGCCTCATCATGCGCACGACGCGCCGCCTCGCCTTTACTCATGAAGGTCAGCGCTTTCTCGACGACGCGCGCCGCGTACTTGCGGATTGGGATGCCGCGATTCTGAGCCTGCGCGAAGACGGCCCATTGAACGGGCCGATCCGGCTAACCGCCAGCAACGACTTCGGCCGCACGCGCGTCGTGCCATTGCTCGACAAGTTCATGAGCGAGCATCCGCAAGTGCAGGTGTCGCTGCTGCTGACGGATGGCCATGTCGATCTCGTCGATCAACATCTGGATCTCGCGCTGCGCAATGGCCCGCTGATCGATTCGCGGCTCAAGGCGCGCCTGCTGCTAACGGGGCCGCGTGTGGTGTGCGCCGCGCCGTCGTATTGGGCGACGCATGGCAAGCCGATGCATCCTGCGCAATTGTCCTCGCATAACTGCCTGATTCTCTCGCGGCCCGATGCGCCGTTTTCGAACTGGCCGTTCGTCGTCGACGGCAAACAGATTGCCGTGAGAGTGTCCGGCAATCGCGTGGCGAGCGACGGCGGCGTGCTGCGCGAATGGGCCGTGAATGGCTATGGCGTGATCCTGAAGAACCGCTGGGATATCTACCATGAGCTGATGTCGGGCAGACTCGAAACGGCGCTGGACGCGTTTATCGGCGAGCGCGTCGATCTGTTCGCCGTCTATGCGGGCGCGGTGCCGAGCCGCCGCGTGGGCACGCTCATCGACTTCATCGCCCGCGAGTTGTCCGTCGACGATACGCTCGAACTGCATTCGCTCGACAGTCTGCGTCCGCTTTAGCGACGCGCTTCGATTGTTCAGACTTTAATGCCGCTTGCCCGACACCGGGTTGCACCGGCTTGCAAAAGCCGGTAGCCTAACTCCGATTAAATTTGTCGGAGTGGCTATGTCTCACATCAGCGCAGGCGTCGAATATGGGTTGCACTGCCTGCTTTTTCTGACGGAAGCGGCGCCCGGCGGCGTGCCTGAAGCGAGCGTGCGCGACCTGGCGGAGCTGCAAGGCGTGCCCGCCGACTACGTGGCGAAACTATTTACGAAGTTGCATAAGGCCGGGCTGGTCATTGCAACGGAAGGGGCGAAGGGCGGTTTTGCGCTTGCGCGTCCGGCAAACCAGATTTCGGTGCTCGACGTGGTGACGGCGATCGATGGCGACAAGTCCTTGTTCGAGTGCCGTGAAGTGCGCACGCGCTGCGCGGTGTTCGGCGAGACCGCGCCGAACTGGGCGACGAGCGGCGTGTGCTCGATTCACGCCGTGATGCAGAACGCCGAAAAGCGCATGCGCGAGGCGTTGGCGTCGCAATCGCTGGAGGATCTGGCCGTCCGCACGACGGCAAAGGCGCCGCGCAGCTATGGGCCGCAAGTCGTGAAGTGGCTGGACGGCCGTACGACGGGCAGGCGGCGCGAGCGCGGCAGTTCGCGCGGTGGTTCAACGCCCGGCGCGCGCTCCTGAGCGATACGCCGTCTACGTGACGAAGGCCGCAGCCTTGAACGCTGCGGCCTTTTCGTTTTTGCCGCTTTGTGCTGACGATTACACCGTTTCTTGCAACTCGCTGCCGACGCGCACACGCTCCCATGCGGCCCAGTCGGCTGCGACGTCCGCCAGTTCGGCATGTGCGCGTTTGAGCGCGTCGCTGCGCGCTTCCTGATCCGAGAATTGCAGTGGCTGTGCGTCGACGAAACGCGGATCGTTGGCGCCAATGAAAGCAAATGCGGCTTTGAGCGCCGGCGTCAGCGCATCCATCGACGAAAATGGGTTGCCAGGGCGCAAATCTGCGCCGCGCGTCGTGATGAACAACACCTTCTGACGGTTCAACTGGCCGACGATGTTCCCGTCCGCGTCCGCCTTGTAGGTAATGCCGGGACGCGTGGCGCTGTCGATGAACGCCTTGAATGCCGAGGGCATCGACCAGTTGTACATGGGCATTGCAAAGACGAAGGCGTCGGCTTCGAGCAGGCGCTTGCAGAGTGCGTCGGATGCGGCGAGCGTTGCGCGCATGTCGGCTGTGCGCTCGTGCTCCTGCTTGTAGGTCGCGATGGCGAAGGCCTCGGTGACGTGCGGCGGCGTATCCACCGTGACATCCAGATAGTCGACCTCGACATCGACGCCCTCGGCGCGCAGGTTCTCGATGAACTGGCGCGACAGTGCGCGGGAATTGGACCGTTCGCGCTTGGCGCTCGAATCGACGTGGAAAATCTTCATCCTGCTCTCCAGTAACTGCGATCAATGTTGTCGTAGTTGTGAGGATAGCGAGTTTGCTGACAGTGAGCAACAGAAGGGCGTGAGCTTGGGCAGGTGCACGCGTGCTTCGCGTGCTCGCAGAAAATCGCCGCAGGCCATACGCAGCAAGGCATCGCGAGGATGTTGCGCAGTGCGGCAGGCTAATAGGAGAGAAAAACGGGATGCAGTGTTGCGCGGGACGAATGCGGTTGCGACGCAGGTTTCACCCGTGTGCCCGTCGAGCCGTCGCGTTGGCACGCGGGCGCTTCTCGCGTAACCCTTGCAAAAGTCACGCGTATGACAAAGGCACGCAAGACGGGGTCATGCGTGGACGAGGGGACCCGGTGCTGCGCCTGCAACGAATGTTGCCATGCGGCCGGCTCGCGCCGATCAAAAGCGCGCAGCACCAATATGTGGAAGCGTCGGGGCATGACAGCCCGTGACGCTTAAGGTTTGTTCAGGTTTTATGGCGCGCACGCGAGCACGTGCACGCGAGACTATTCGAGCACGATCCCGCTTGGACACGACGGCACGGCAGACGCCAGAATCATCCTGTCCCGATTCGCGGGGAAATAGCTTTCGCAAGCTCTTGGGCGGAACACGGGGTCGCCGCGCCGGATCGGCATACCCGTTAGCACGCAGAACGAGTCCATGCGTGCGAGACCGATCCGCCACACCTGATCGGCATAATGGCCTGAGCGCGGATCGCTCCAGCACACGCTAAGCGTCTTCGATGAAAGTTGTTCAAGAATGGAGATATGCGCCGGCGGCGGCTCGACAGCAACGGGCTCGAGCGCTTCAGGCGGTGGCCGCTTGGTCATGCGGAATTTCTTTTTTGGACCGTATTGTGCTTTCCTGCTGGATTCAACGGGTGTAGGCATCAGGACGCCTACCAATGCGCGTCTAACGATATCTTCTTCAACCGGACGAGTCATCATTCACCTCCGTCACAGAGTTTGGCTGGCGGCACGCTCCTTCGCGGCCGAGGTGCTGCTGCTGACGTCAACAGTGTTGTACGGTGTGGCTCGCAAGGCAGATCAGTGACTTGCCTGCATGGCGCGCAGCGATACGCGAATCTGAGTCCCGACATCAATGCGCGGTGACTCTATATTGGACGTTCAGGCGGCCATACAGCAAGTTAAGCGTTGTTAACCGGAAAGTGCAACGAAAGACTTTCTGCTTCAGATGTCTGAACTCCTTAAGGCCCGGCAAAGCCCGCATCAGCTCTAGCCACGGCGGGATGCAGCGTTAAAGATGTATTGCCATTACTTCTTGTCCCATGTGACGAGATCTTTATCGTTGTCGTCGGCGACAAAGATGGCAAGCAGTTTCGCGGGGCTGGTCTTGCTTGCGTTCTCGCTGACCATGTGATGCGCGCCGGGTGCTTCTGTCCAACTCTCACCTGCGTGATACACGCGCGCTTCGCCATCGTCGACCTTGCTTCGGATCTCGCCCTGCAGCACGTAGCCCACCACGAACGCCTGACCGTGACGATGCGACGGCGACACGCCGCCCGGTTTGTAGTCGACGACGATGGCCGTCATGGCCTTGCCCGGCACATTAGCAATGGGCGTCTGGAACGCCGGGCTGATGTGCTCGCGAGGACCATCGACGTCATGCGCGTGCGCCGCATGAGGCGCCGTCAGTGCGATACAGGCTGCCGCCGTAGACGCAAGAGCGGTCTGAACGAAATTCACTTTAACTCTCCGAAGGATGAATGGTTTGCGATGGCGCCGCGCAGCAAGCGGCACACGGTCATGTCGAACACGTCGGTTAACTACGACTAAGCGAGTCGTAGTTGCGAGAGTAACCGCTTTTTTGATGTCATGCAACGCCGCGCGCAACTTGCCCAGCTTGCAATTTCCCTCACCACGGAATGGATTCTTGCGATCTTTGTCATGTATGTCTAGAATGCGCACAATTGACAGCAGTGTCAAAGATGGCGGGAAAATGACCCGAACATGACAGAACTGCCACGCAACGCGCGGCCTTTAGCGGAATCCATACTCATGTCCACCGATGCATCACTTTCAACACCCGCCAGCGGTCGAATCGCCCGAACCGCCATATGGCGACACATCTTCGCGGGCTTCTGTGCGAGCCTCGTCGGCATAGGGCTGGCGCGCTTCGCCTATACGCCCCTGATTCCGCCGCTGATTCAGGCGCACTGGTTCGCGGCCTCGGACGTGGTGTATCTGGGCGCGGCGAATCTTGCAGGCTATCTGCTCGGTGCACTGCTCGGCCGTCCCGTTGCGCATCGTCTGACCAACACGCATACGTTGCGGGCCATGATGGTGCTGGTCACGGCGACTTTCCTTGCGTGCGCGTTTCCGGCTTCCGTCGCGTGGTTTTTCTGCTGGCGGCTGCTGTCGGGCGTGGCGGGCGGAGCCATCATGGTGCTGGTCGCTGCGACGGTGCTCCCGCATGTGCCCGCGGACCGGAAGGGGCTCGCAAGCGGTGCGATCTTTCTCGGCCTTGGCGTCGGTATTGCGGCATCGGGGACGATCGTCCCGCTGCTGCTCAACCTCGGCTTGCGTAACACGTGGATCGGGATCGCGATCCTCTCCGCCGTTTTGACGCTGGCAACGTGGTACGGGTGGCCGTCGGCGACCAAAGCGCACGCGCCTTCGCACGCGCTTCCGTCTGCGAAGACGCACAATCCGTCGACAGTCCGCGTGCTTTATGCCGAGTACGCGTTGATGGCGGTCGGCCTCGTTCCCACGATGGTTTTCCTCGTTGATTTCATCGCGCGCGGACTTGGGGCGGGCGCGCATGTCGGTGCGGCATATTGGATCCTGTATGGCGTCGGTGCGATTTTTGGCGCGCCCGTGTATGGACTCGTGGCGGATCGCTTGGGCGGGCGCTTTGCGATCCGCGCGGTCACGCTGTTGCAGATCGTCGTGGTCGCGGCGTTCGCGATGTCTAGCAATCAGATCGTGATTGGCGTGCTGACGCTCGTGATCGGCAGCTTTCCGCCGGGCATCGTGCCGATGATGCTTGCGCGTGTACATGAAGTCGTGCCGCACGATCACGCCGGGCAGCACAAGACATGGAGTCGCGCCACGACAACCTTCGCAGCATTTCAGGCGCTAGCGGGCTACACGTATTCGGCATTGTTCAATAGCAGCGGTGGCAACCATCGTCTACTCTTTGTAATTGGCGCGGTGGCGCTTGCGTTCGTTGTCGTAGTCGACTGCGCGGCGCCGTTGCTTGCAAGAGAACCTGGTCAAAAACAGAACAACAGATAAGGCGAAAAATCGCGACGCTTATAAACGTTTGAAAACCGCACCCGATCAGGTCGTTTGGAGAAGATGACCGGACGCGTAGCGTGAGTCGTGTTAACAAGGATTAACTACCGCTCACGATTTCCGCGACCGACAATGCGCACTTCCAGTTTCGCAATGACGTGCGGGTATCGACGCGGAGGTTTCGAACGTGAAGGCAGGCGTGGACCGTTCGTTCCGGAATGCCATGGGCGACGATGCGCAGCGTCCGGAAGACGTGTTGCCGTTGTCGTCGCAACGCGGCAGCACGCGGCTCGCTTTGCTACCGCGTCTACTGATACTCGGTGTATGCGGCTGGTCGTTGATCGAAACGCCTTCGGAGTTCGATCCATCCGCTGGCCAACTCGGCATCGCGGCCCTCGGACTGGCGAAGATCATATGGACCGTGATCGGCGTGGCAGCTGCGTGTGGCAAGAAGCGCGCGCAGTGGATCTTTTCGTTTCTGTGTGGACTGAGCCTCGTCGCGATCGTGCCGGGCCTGCCCGTCGAAGTGAACGAATCGGCGTGGATCTTTACGCAATCGCTCGTCGAATGCGTGCTTAAGGCGGGCGCTTTACTCGCATTGGGATTGTCGCGTGTCACGCGTCCCGCTGCCGTCGATATCGCGTCCTGGCATGACGACGACGGAAGCATTCAGCGCCCTTAAAGCGCCTTGCACGTACTGCATTTCGCGAAAGCCCTGCGTCGACTTCTAGACGGATAACGGCCGCTTGAACAGATCGCGCGCAATTGAGCAAAACAGGTCCGTCGTAGCGCTTTGATCCTGCAAACGCCGGCTCATGATGATCGGCGACGACACATTCGTTTCCTGGATCGACCGATAGGTCACGCCGCGCGCGCGCAAGCCCCGCACACTCTCCGGCACGAGACACACGCCCACTTGAGCGGCGACGAGACCTAGCGCGGTCTGCAGTTCCCGTACCTCATGAACGGCGGCTGGTTCGACGGCGTGGTCACGGAACGCGGACAGTTGTTGATCCGCGTAGCTCGGGCGCGGTGTCGACGGATAGATGATCAGCGTTTCTTTCGACAGCGCGTCGAGCGTCAGTTGCGCGATGTCGGCGAGCGCGTGGCCCGCAGGCAAGGCGGCAATCAACGGCTCCTCGACGAGCACCTCGCGCGCCAGTTGCGATTCGTCGAAACGCAGCCGGCCAAAGCCCACGTCTATGCGTCCGCCCTTGAGCGCGCTCAGCTGCTCGATCGTGAACATCTCGATCAGCGAAATCTGGATCAGGGGCGCCGCTTCTCTAAACGCGCGGATCACATCGGGCAGCGGGCCATACAGTGTGGACGGCACGAAGCCGATCACGATGCGCTCCGCGAGCTGTGCTAGCCGCCGCGTGAGCGGCAGCAGTTCATCGCTTTCCTCGAGCAGGCGCCTGGCCTGCGCGTAAAAGACACGCCCGGCCTCCGTCAGCTTGAGCGGACGCGCGCCGCGTTCGAACAACGCAAGTCCCACCATGTCTTCGATCTGCTGGATCTGCCGCGAGAGCGGCGGCTGCGTCATGTTCAGGCGCTCGGCGGCCCGTGTGAAGTTTCTTTCCTCGGCGACCGCCACGAAATAGCGAAGTTGACGCAGTTCCATCTATGCCCCGAAGGTATGGAAATAGACTTAATCGGTCTTGGACGGATTTTGCCGGCGCCCCTAGTATGGGCACATCAGCAGGAGAGCCGTATGATACCAAGCGCCGTTCAGATACACGCTGTAGACACTATTCTCGTCGACGTTCCGACGATCCGCCCGCACCGCCTGTCGGTCGCCACGATGAATTGCCAGGCACTGGTGCTGATCCGCATTCAATGCACGGATGGTATAGCGGGCTGGGGCGAGGCGACCACGATCGGCGGTCTCGCCTATGGCGAGGAAAGCCCCGAAAGCATCAAGACCAACATCGACACCTATTTCGCGCCGATGCTCAAGGGCATGGACGCGACCCGTCCCGGCCAGGCGATGGCGAAACTGCGCGAATGCTTCCAGGGCAACCGCTTTGCGAAGTGCGCGATCGAAACCGCGTTGTTCGACGCACAGGCGCAGCGTTTCGGCGTGCCGCTGTCGGAACTGTTCGGCGGCCGCGTGACGGATTCCGTCGAAGTCGCATGGACGCTCGCGAGCGGCGACACAGGCCGCGATATCGACGAAGCGCATCAGATGCTGGAAATGAAACGGCACCGCGTGTTCAAGCTGAAGATCGGCACGCGCGCGCCGGCCGAGGACATCGCACACGTCGCCGCGATCAAGGCGGCGGTGGGCGATCGCGCCGAAGTCCGTGTGGACGTGAACCAGGCGTGGAGCCAGGCGGAAGCGCTCTGGGCGAGCGAACGCCTCGCGGACGCGGGCTGCAATCTGATCGAGCAACCCATTGCTGCCGACGACCGCCGCGGCCTCAAGCGTCTCACGCATCGCTCGACAGTGCCCATCATGGCAGACGAAGCGCTACATGGTCCCGTCGATGCATTCGATGTCGCCAGCGCGCACGCGGCCGATGTGTTCGCCGTGAAGATCGCGCAATCGGGCGGCCTGACGGGCGCGGCGAGCGTGGCGGCCATTGCGCTTGCTGCCGGCGTCGATCTGTATGGCGGCACGATGCTGGAGGGTGCGGTCGGCACGATCGCTTCCGCACAACTGTTCAGTACGTTCCGCGAACTGAAGTGGGGCACCGAGCTGTTCGGGCCGTTGCTTCTCACGGAAGAAATTCTCACCGAGCCGCTGCGCTACGAGAACTTCTCGTTGCAATTGCCGAGCGGCCCGGGACTCGGCATTCAACTCGACCTGGAGAAGATCGGGAGACTGCGCCGCGATTCGAAGCACGGCGCGAGTGTGGTCAAGGCTTAGCGATGGCGGTGCTGAATCCGCAGCGCAATAAGCGTATCTGACATCGTCATCAGTGATTGGACTAAAAGGAGACATCCCCATGGACATCAAAACCATCGACGCCCTGTTGAACAAGATCAACGAAAGCGCCACGCACGAAGGTAACGCCCGCACGAAGCAGGTGGTCAACCGCATCATCCGCGACCTGTTCATCACGATCGACGAACTCGACGTCACACCGAACGAATTCTGGTCCGCGCTGAACTATCTCGGCGAAGCGGGCCAAAGCGGCGAGCTCGGCCTGCTGGCAGCAGGCCTCGGCTTCGAGCACTTCCTGGACGTTCGTCTCGACGAAGCGGAAGCCAGGGCGGGCCTGCAGGGCGGCACGCCGCGCACCATCGAAGGTCCGCTGTATGTGGCGGGCGCGCCGGAATCGACGGGCCATGCACGGCTCGACAACGGCAACGAACCGGGCGAAACGCTGGTGATGCGCGGCCGCGTACTGGACGAAGCGGGCCAGCCGGTGCGCGACGCGCTAGTCGAAGTGTGGCACGCGAACCATCTGGGCAACTACTCGCACTTCGATAAATCGCAGCCCGCATTCAACCTGCGCCGCTCGATCCGCACCGACGAGAACGGCACGTACAGCTTCCGCAGCGTGGTGCCGATCGGCTATAGCGTGCCGCCGGAAGGCAAGACGCAGCAACTGCTCGATCTGCTCGGCCGTCACGGTCATCGCCCGGCGCATATTCACTTCTTCGTGTCGGCGCCCGGTTTTCGCAAGCTGACCACGCAGATCAATATCGAAGGCGATCCGTATCTGTGGGATGACTTCGCATTCGCGACGCGCGAAGGTCTCGTGCCCGCCGTCAAGAAGGAAGAGGGCGCAACGGGCAAGCCTTATGGCATCGACGGCCAGTTCGCGCTGATCGACTTCGATTTCAGCCTCGTCAAGGACCGTAATAACGTGCCGACGAGTGAAGTGGAGCGCGTGCGCGCCTGATACCACTGGTATCGCCGAACGTGTATGAATGCGGCCGCCGTTCCAGGTGGCCGCAGTGTCTGAAAGCGCGGCATGCAGTGGAAGCTGCGCAACTGCAATGAATCTACAGGGAGTCCACGAATGCTATTTCACGTGAAGATGGTCGTTAAGCTGCCGCCCGATATGCCCGTCGAGCGCGCCAACGAATTGAAGGCCACCGAAAAGGCCATGGCGCAGCGTCTGCAAAAGGAAGGCATCTGGCGACATCTCTGGCGCATTGCGGGCCTGTACGCGAATTTCAGCGTGTTCGACGTGGAAAGCCCCGCGCAACTCAATGAGATCCTCATGCAATTGCCGCTTTATCCATATATGGAAGTAACGGTGGATGCAATGTGCCGTCATCCTTCGTCGATTCACGAAGACGATCGCTAGGCGCTCGCGCAAACAAAAAAAAGGAAGAGACGCGGAGTACCGTCTCTTCCAAAGCACTACCAGGGTAGCCTCAACAGGCAACAACTACTACAAGAACAAACGCTGGATCAATCGAGCGAAGAAGCGGGGCCGAAGAACTCGAAACGGCTCTGCTTTTCGGGCACACCGATCGCCTTCAGATGACGCTTCACCGCCTTCATGAACGACTTGGGTCCGAGGAAGTACACATCGACATCGCGCGTGGACGGCAGCCATTCGATCAGGCGCGCTTCGTCGATATAGCCTTCGGCGTGGTGAGCCTCGTCCTGCTGACGCGGCTTCTCATACACGTAGAAGCGCTTGAGTTGCGGATGACGCGCCGCCAGTTCGTCGATATGGTCGCGGAACGCATGCACGCCGCCGTGACGCGCGGCATGAATGAAGTGAATGGGACGCGACGTTTCCAGCGCGGCATTCAGCATCGCAAGCGTCGGCGTGATGCCGACACCGCCGCTGATCAGCACCAGCGGCTTGTCGCTGTGCTCCAGCGTGAAATCGCCCGACGGCGTCAGCAGATCCAGCGTCGCGCCTTCATTCACCGAATCATGCAGATAGTTCGACGCCTTGCCGTTCGGCTCGCGCTTCACGCTGATCCGATATTCGCGGCCGTTTGCCGCAGCCGACAATGAATAGTTGCGGCGAATCTCCTCACCATCGACGATCAGCTTCAGACCGATGTACTGGCCCGGATGGAATTCGAGCAGCGCGCCGCCGTCGGCGGGACGCAGATAGAACGACGTGATCTCGTCACTCTCCTTGACCTTGCGCGCCACCACGAACGGACGCGTGCCGCGCCAGCCGCCCGTCGCGGTTTCCTTCTCGACGTAGACCTGCTCTTCGAGCCCGATCAGCAGGTCGGCCAGTTGCTGATAGGCGGCGCCCCACGCTTCGATCACGGCGTCCGTGGCGATTTCCGCTCCGAGCACTTCGCGAATCGCGCGCAGCAAACATGCGCCGACGATCGGATAATGCTCGGGCAGGATGTTCAGCGCGACGTGCTTGTTGATGATCTGCGAAACCAGTCCACCGAGTTGTTCGAGTTGATCGATATGACGCGCGTACATCAGCACCGCATTCGCAAGCGCGCGCGGCTGATCGCCCGATTGTTGATGCGCCTGATTGAACAGCGGGCGCACGCTCGGGTACTCCGACAGCATGGTCTTGTAGAAGTGCGTGGTGAGCGCCTCGCCGCCGCTTTCGAGCAGCGGAACAGTTGCCTTGACGATTGCGCGATGTTCGGCTGACAGCATGAGTTGATTCCTTGCAGTTGGGGTGAGTGGGGTCCCGCGCGAATCCGGCGGGCTTCGGGTAATCTCTTATGCATCTATCGGGCCAGCTTCAAACGACCGTAAAATCAGCGACTTAGAAACACCAGACGTGGATATGACAAGGGTTAAAACGACCTCACACAGGGTTAAATTGACTGCATCTGAGGTTCTCGACGCGCTGATTCCGCTCGTCGAGGACCTGTCGCGCGACTTGCCGGAACGCGAGCGCTATCGCCGTCTTCTGACGACGCTGCGCACGCTTTTCCCCGGCGATGCAGCGGCCCTGTTGCGTCTCGATGAGGACACCCTCGTGCCGCTTGCCATCGACGGCCTGTCGGGCGACACACTGGGCCGCCGCTTTCGCGTGAGCGACCATCCGCGCTTCGAAGCGCTGCTGTCGAGTGAAGAGCCCACGCGCTTCCCCGCTGATTCCGATCTGCCCGATCCGTACGACGGCCTCGTGCAAGGCGTGAGCGGGCACCTCGAAGTGCACGACTGCCTTGGCTGTCCGCTGCTGATCGGCGGCAGGCCGTGGGGCCTGTTGACCCTCGACTCGCTCGATCCCGAGCGTTTCGACAGTATCGACATGAACACGCTGCAGGCCTTTCTGAGCCTCGCAGCGGCGACCGTGAGCGTCGCGGAACGCATCGACACGCTCGAGCGCAACACCGAAGAGGAGCGTCAGCGCGCGGAGGCGTACCGCCAGGCAAGCGGGCAGAGCAGCCGCGAACTGATCGGCAGCAGCGCGGCGCATCAGCAACTGGTCAACGAAATCCGCGTGGTCGCGAACAGCGAGCTGACCGTGCTCGTGACGGGCGAAACGGGCGTCGGCAAGGAACTGGTCGCGAACGCGATTCACAGCGGCTCGCCGCGCGCGAACAAGCCGATGATCAGCCTGAATTGCGCGGCACTGCCGGATACGCTCGTCGAAAGCGAGCTGTTCGGGCATGTGCGGGGCGCGTTTTCGGGCGCATCGTCTGACCGGCGCGGCAAATTCGAACTCGCCGACGGCGGCACGCTGTTTCTCGACGAGGTCGGCGAGTTGCCGCTCGGCGTGCAGGCCAAGCTGCTGCGCGTGTTGCAGAACGGCCAATTGCAGCGGATCGGCTCGGATAGCGAGCACAAGGTGGACGTGCGGCTCATCGCCGCGACCAACCGCGATCTCGCCGAAGAAGTGCGCGAGGGGCGTTTTCGCGCGGACCTGTATCACCGGCTGAGCGTGTATCCGCTGCGCGTACCGCCGTTGCGCGAGCGCGGACGCGATGTGTTGCTGCTCGCGGGCTACTTCCTCGAAGAGAACCGGGCACGACTCGGGCTGCTCAGCATCCGGCTCGGCCAGGATGCGCAAGCCGCGCTGCTTTCGTACAACTGGCCGGGCAACGTGCGCGAGCTCGAACATATGATCGGCCGCAGCGCGTTCAAGGCGCTGTCGCGTCATCGCGAGCGGCCGCGCATTCTCACGCTGACGGCGCCCGATCTGGGCATGTCGGCGAACCATGGCGGCGAGCTGCCGGCGGCCGCGTCCCTTTCGGCTTCCATGGGCGCGGACGAGGCGACGGCAACCGACTTCCGCAGCGCCGTCACCGCGTACGAGCGCACGCTCGTCAGCGACGCGCTGGAACGCAACAACCACAACTGGGCAGCCGTCGCGCGCTCGCTGGGCATGGATCGCGCGAACCTGAACCGTCTCGCGAGACGTCTTGGCCTGAAATAACCACAATTTGCCGGGCCGCCGAGAACTGATTTGGTAGTATCTGATTGGTCAGTCAGATTGCCGTTCGTTCAGGAGGCTTCGCGTGCGTCACTACACCAAAGACAATTTCAGGCTCACGGAAAGCGTGGGCTACCAGCTCGTGAAGGCGCGCAACCTGATCACCACGGAGATGGACGCGGCGCTGAAGGACCTCGACATCTCCAGCCAGCAAATGGGCATCATGCTGATGCTCCGGCAGAAGCTCGCGTCGACGCCCTTCGAGCTATCGAAAATGCTCGGCATCGACACTGGCCTGATGACACGCATGCTCGACAAGCTCGAAGCGAAAGGGCTGGTGGTCCGCTCGCGCGACGATGAGGACCGCCGCGTCGTCAACCTGACGCTGACCCGACCCGGCATCGCGGTCGCCGACCAGATTCCTGAAATCGCACCCGACGTCCTCAATGCACGCCTGAAAGACTTCACCAAGGCCGAGCTTAATGAGCTGCGCCGCCTGCTGCGCAAGTTCCTGAGCGACTAAACGACTGCGCGCCCGAGCGCCGCTCGCGCTTCAGCCTCCTTCCCGCCGCCTTCGGGCGGCGCGTGTCCGCCGCATTATCCGATTGAGCGATAAGAACTGCTGCATCCGATGAAACAATGAGTTTCGCCGCCGTGCTGTTGACTGTATCTGACCTGTCAATTATTGTTGCTGCAAATAGCGAGGAGTCAGAGATGTCGCACTATTCGAAGGAAGATTTTCATTTGACCGACAACATCGGTTTTGCGATCAGCAAGGCGCGCAACCTCGTGGTCGGACAAATGGATGCAGCGGTGAAGGGCCTGAACGTGCGGGCACACCATGTGGGGATATTCATGTCGCTGTTGCGCGGTATCGACACGACGCCGGCCACGTTGTCGCGCCATCTCGCCATCGACACGGGCCTGATGACGCGCACGCTCGACAAGCTCGAAACGCTCGGCATGCTGACGCGCACGCGCAGCGCGGACGACCGCCGCGTCGTGAATCTCGAACTCACCGATGCGGGCCGCCATGTCGCGCTGCGTATCGCGGAGATCGCGCCCGGCGTGCTGAACGAGCGTCTTCAGTGCTTCACCAAAGAAGAATTCGACGAACTGCGCCGTCTGCTGCACAAGTTCCTCAACGGTTGAACATTTCTTTTACCCAATTATCTGATAGGTCAGACAATGAGTGATCAATTAAACGCCAGTTGGCGCATTTCGGGGGCACTGAAAGTCGGTGTCTCCGTGATGTTCGCGGCGGTGCTGTCGGCATGCGTGAACTATGCGGGTATTCATAGCGATGCGAAGACGGCCGAGCCGCAGCAGTATGCGACGCAGCAGAGCATTCCCGCCGGGCAAGGCCATTGGCCCGCCGCCGATTGGGCCGACCAGTTCGGCGACGCGCAACTGAAGGCGCTGATCGACGAAGCGCTGAAGAGCAGCCCGACGCTCGACCAGGCGCGTGCCCGCGTGGCGGCGGCCTCGGCGTATAGCGAAACGGCGAAGGCGAGCACGATGCCGCGCGTCGACGCCAGCTACTCGCTCACGCGCCAGCAGTATTCGGGCACGGCGCTGGTGCCGCCTCCGACGGGCGGTTCGTGGCAGACGGAGAACAAGGGCCTGTTGAGCGCTTCGTACGATCTCGACCTGTGGGGCAAGAACCGCGAAGCGTTGAAGTCGGCAATCTCGCAGTTGCAGGCGAGTCAGGCGGATGCGGAAGTCGTCAAACTGACGCTTACCACGTCGATTGCGCGCACCTATAACCAGCTAGCACGCCTTTACGTGTTGCGCGACATCGCGCAGCAGGAGATCGCGCAGCGCGAACAGATCGACCGCATTACGGCGGGCCGTATCGCGACGGGGCTCGACACGGAGGTCGAACGCAAGACGGCGCAGGCGAATCTGGCGACGAGCCGCGCCGCGCTGAAGGCGCTCGACGGACAGATTCTCACCACGCGCTACCAGATCGCCGCGCTGCTCGGTGCGGGTCCGGACCGTGGGCTGCAAATCGCGCGGCCGACGCTGGGTATCGGCGACGAGGTGAACCTGCCCGACAACCTGCCCGCCGATCTGGTCAGCCGTCGCCCGGACATCGTCGCTGCGCGCTGGCGCGTCGATGCGATGACGCATGACGTGAAGGAAGCGAAGGCCGAGTTCTATCCCGACATCAATCTGAGCGCCGCGATCGGGCTCGACGCATTCGGCTTCGGCCGCTTCCTGACGGCGGCGAGCCGCACGGCCTCGGCCGGTCCCGCGATCCATCTGCCCATCTTCGACGCGGGCGAACTGCGCGCGCAACTGAAGGGCCGTTACGCCGACTTCGATTATGCGGTCGCAACCTACAACCAGACGCTCGTGACCGCATTGAGCGAAGTCGCCACGCAACTCGCCGGCGTGCGCTCGACGGACGGCCAGCTCGTCGATGCGCAAGCGGCGCAGACCGCCGCGCGTCAGGCCGACCAGCTTGCGCTCGTGCAATACAAGGCGGGACTCACGAACCAGCTGACCGTACTGAATGCCGACGTCAACGCGCTCGCCGCCGATCAGTCCGTCGCGAACCTGCGCATGGATCGCCGCGACCAGCAGATCGCGCTCGCGTCGGCATTGGGCGGCGGTTTCGTCGACACGTCGAACGCCGGTCAGAACGCGCGCGTCGCCTCGGCCACAGAAACGTCTGCCGCCGCTGCGCACTGAGCGGCCTTTCATCGCATTGCCTGGAGAACTGAAAATGAGCGAAATCAACACCCCGGAGCGCGAAACGACGCAAGCGCCGGATGCAAAGCCCGGTGCGAAGTCCGCTGCGGCACCGGCCCAAGCTGTCGAAGCGAACGAACCCAACACGCGCAAGCGCAAGTTGCTGCTCTCGCTGCTGGGCGCGGCCGTCGTCGTGTCGGCTGCGGCTTACGGCGCGTACTACATGACCTACTCGCGCTACCACGAGACCACCGACGACGCATACGTCAGCGGCAACCTCGTGCAACTGACGCCGCAGGTGACGGGCACGGTGATTGCCGTCAACGCCGACGACACGCAAATCGTGAAGGCCGGCGACCCGGTCGTGACGCTCGACAACGCCGACGCGAAGATCGCGCTCGGCAACGCGGAAGCGGCGCTTGGACAGACCGTCCGTCAGGTGAGCAGCCTGTACGTGAACAACGATTTCTACGCGGCGAACGTCGCGCAGAAGCAATCGGACCTGGCGCGCGCGCAGGACGATCTGCGCCGCCGCCAGGCTGTCGCGGGCACGGGCGCGGTATCCGCCGAAGACATCGCACATGCACGCGACGCCGTGAACGCCGCGCAGGCCGCGCTCGACGCCGCGCGTCAGCAGGCGGAAGCGAACCGCGCGTTGACCGACCACACGACGATCGCCCAGCACCCCAACGTGCAGGCCGCGGCATCGAAGGTGCGCGACGCGTACCTCTCGTATGCGCGCAACACGCTGCCCGCGCCCGTCACCGGTTATGTCGCGAAGCGTTCCGTGCAGGTCGGACAGCGTGTGTCGCCGGGAACGCCGTTGATGGCCGTCGTGCCGCTCGACGGCGTTTGGGTCGACGCGAACTACAAGGAAAACCAGTTGCGCAACATGCGCATCGGCCAGCCCGTCACGCTGACGGCCGACGTGTACGGCGGCAAGGTCGAATATCACGGCCGCGTGGTCGGCTTTTCAGCGGGCACGGGCAGCGCATTCGCGACGCTGCCCGCGCAGAACGCAACGGGCAACTGGATCAAGGTCGTGCAGCGCCTGCCCGCGCGCATCCAGCTCGACCAGAAGGAACTGGAGGCGCATCCGCTGCGTATCGGCCTGTCGATGGACGTCGATGTCGACACGCACGACAACGCGGGTCCGCAACTCGGCGCGGCGATGAACACGACGTATCGCACGGATGTGTTCGCGCAATACGGCGCACAGGCCGATGCCGAGATCGACAGGATCATCGCGCAGAACATGGTGACGACGCGTGATGCGTCGCGGCCGCTCGCGAAGCGCGACGCAGGCGACAAGCCAGGCGACAAGCGCGCCACGGCGCAGCGCGCAGGCTAAGCCGCAACGGAGGACGCAAACACAAGGTGCGTCCTCGTTCGCTCAGATAATTGACAGGTCAGATAAAGAAAGCGCCATGAATCCCTCGACGCAAACCGCACCGGCCCCGTTCACAGGCGGCAAGCTGGTCCTCGCGACACTCGCCGTCGCGCTCGCGACGTTCATGAACGTGCTGGATTCGTCCATCGCGAACGTTGCGATTCCCACCATCTCGGGCAATCTCGGCGTCTCCGTCGACGAAGGCACCTGGGTGATCACGTTGTTCTCGGCGGCCAATGCGATCGCCATTCCGCTGACGGGCTGGCTCACGCAGCGCGTCGGTCAGATCAAGCTGTTCGTCATCTCGATCCTGCTGTTCGTGTTCTCGTCGTGGCTGTGCGGCATCGCGCCGAACCTGGTCGTGCTGCTGGCCGCGCGCATCTTGCAGGGTCTCGTGGCGGGGCCGTTGACGCCGCTTTCGCAGGCCATTCTGCTCGCTTCGTATCCGAAGGAGAAAAGCGCGACGGCACTTTCGCTGTGGGCGATGACGGCTACCGTCGGTCCGATTGCGGGCCCCGCGCTCGGCGGCTGGATCACCGACAGCTACAGCTGGTCGTGGATCTTCTATATCAACATTCCCGTCGGACTGTTCGCCGCCGGCGTGACGTGGATGCTCTATCGCGACCGCGAATCGCAGACGCGCAAATTGCCCATCGACAAGATCGGCCTGTTGTCGCTGGTCGTCTGGGTCGCATCGCTGCAGATCATGCTCGACAAGGGCAAGGATCTCGACTGGTTCAGCTCGCCCGTGATCTGCACGCTCACGGCTGTCGCGGCCGTAAGCTTTATCTTTTTCCTGATCTGGGAGTTTACGGAAAAAAACCCGATCGTCGATCTGCGGCTCTTCGCGGTGCAAAATTTCCGCGGCGGGACGATTGCGATTTCGGTGGCGTATGGCGTGTTCTTCGCGAACCTCGTGATTTTGCCGCAGTGGATTCAGGGCTATCTCGGCTATCGTTCGGTGGACGCGGGTCTCGTGACCGCACCGCTTGGCGTGTTCGCCGTACTGCTCGCGCCCGTGATGGCGAAGATCATGCCGAGGACCGATGCACGGCTGCTCGCGACGCTGGCGTTCCTCGGCTTTGCTGGCGTGTTCTTCATGCGCTCGCAATACACGACGGGCGTCGACCCGACCACCCTGGTCGTGCCGACGCTGCTGCAAGGCATTCCCATGGCGCTCTTTTTCACGCCGCTGACCGCGATCATCCTGTCGGGCCTGCCCGCCGAAAAGATTCCCGCCGCAGCGGGCCTGTCGAACTTCGTACGGATCTTCGCGGGCGGCGTGGGCACGTCGTTGATCTCGACGGGCTGGAACAACCGGACGATCCTGCATCACGCGCAACTCGCGGAACAGTCGAGCGTGAACAACCCCGCCTTCACGAACGCGCTCTCCAGCATTCACGCGACGCTCGGCGGCAGCATGGATCAGGCCCGAGCGTTTTTCGAGCAATCGCTCAATGCACAGGCGGCGATGCTCGGCTTGAACGACATCTTCTGGTTGTCGGCGATGATCTTCATCGTCATCATTCCGCTGATCTGGCTGACGAAGCCGCGCAAGGGCGGCGGCGGTGGCGCAGCGGCAGCGGGCGCGCACTGAGCGCACTCGCCGGGTAGAGAGGGCCCCGGCTCGCAGATGCAGCCGGGGCCTTTTTCGCTGACGTAGCCGCGCGTTCGAGTGCGTTGCGGCTGCGAGATGGCGGAGTAGCAACGTACACGTCATATCGAAGGCGGCCCGGGCGTCCCATATGAGGTGAAACAGCCGGTTTGCGCGGCTCGTCCGTTCGCCAACCGTAGGGCGGCGAAAGCAAGATGAATCTGCGAAAAAGCTAAACGCAAGGTCAAATCTGGTATCGTGCGTCCGGGCTCGACTAGCCGGAACGTGAGACGAATGCCGTCAGGGTTTGTACCAACCGGTACATTCGCCGCGAACGCGCCGGCAGTAAAGCGAGTGCCCATGCGGCCTGCGGCCGTGCGGCGCGGGGTCACGCTCGCGAGCCGCGCCGCGCTGGGTCCACAGGAAGATTCGACTCAATTACCGATCGATCATCGGCCACATCAGGATTTCTTAAGCGAAAACTGCAAATAATCGCCTCCGGGTTGCTCCCGGTGTCAACCTTTTGGATAAATTGCCGTTGTCCATTTGTAAAGAGTTGAAAAGGCGAGATCAGGACGGCGATAACGCCCGTCCGGCGCGCTCCGAAATCCAACCTCATTCGATGCAATAGCAACGAGACCATTGTTACTGCATCAGGCATTACCCGGGTTCATCCATGTCTGACCTTCCCCGTTCTTTTATTAGCCGCGCCGCCGCGCTGCTTCAGCGAGCGTGCGCCGTGGCCTGCAGCCGGCACGTGCTGTCGCCCGCGTTGTCGCTCGGTGTCTGCGTGCTGCTTCTGATCGTGCTGCAGCACCTGTCGCAGGCCGTCGATTACCGCTCGGTGATCCGCCATCTGCGGCATCTGACGGCGGGCGAATGGTCGGCTGCGCTCGGCGCGACGATTCTCAGCTATATCGCCCTCGTTGGACGCGATGCCGTCGGGCTGCGTTACATCGGCAAGGCCGTGCCGCGCGCGGCCCTGTGGATCGGCGCGACGGCGGGCTCGGCGCTCGGCAACGCGACCGGCTTCGGCGCGCTGACGGGCGGCGCGGTGCGCGCGCGCGTGTATGCCGTCGCCGACGTGACCCCGGCGCAAATCGGCCGCATGACGGTGTTCACGAGCGTTTCGCTCGCCCTGGCCCTCGTTCTGATGACCGCGCTCGGCATGCTGTGCGACGCGCGCACGCTCGCGCCGATGCTGCACAGCCCGACGGGCGCGCTCGCCTGGGGCGGCGCGGCGCTGCTGACCGTGCTCGGTCTGCTGACGCTCGCCTGCGGCAAGCAGACGCGCCAGATCCGCACGCGCTGGAGCTGGCTGTCGTTCGACGTGCCCGCGCGCCGCGATTTCATCGAACAGGTCCTGCTGGCCGTGCTCGACGTCGTCGCGGCCGGTCTCGCGCTGTGGGCGCTGCTGCCGCACGCGCAGGTGGGCTTCGTGTCGTTCATCACGATCTACGCGGCGGCGATGCTGCTGGGCCTGATCGGCCACACGCCGGGCGGCGTGGGCGTGTTCGAGGCGGCGATGGTGTTCGCGCTCGGCGGCAGCGTGCAGACGCATTCGATGGTCGCCGCGCTGCTCGCGTACCGCGCAATCTATTTCGGTTTGCCGCTGATCGTGTCGGCGGGCCTGCTGGCCGGTTTCGAAGGACGCGCGCTGAAGAAGCACCTGCCCTTGCATCACGCGGCCACCGTGTCGCAGCTCGCGCCGCTGTTCCTGAGTCTCGTGACCTTCGTGGTCGGCGGCATGCTGGTGATTTCGAGCGCGACACCCGCGTTCTGGCAACGCATCGCGATCCTGCGCGACTTCGTGCCGCTGTGGGTGCTCGAAAGCTCGCAGATGCTGTGCAGCGTGGTCGGCGTTGCATTGCTGTTCGTCGCGCGTGGCCTGTCGCGGCGTCTCGATGCCGCATGGTGGCTTACGCTGGGTCTCGCGGTCGTGAGTCTCGCGCTGTCGCTGACCAAGGGGCTCGCGTTCGTCGAAGCCGGCGTGCTGACGACGCTGATCGTGTTGCTGGTCGCGACGCGCTCGCGCTTCAATCGCCGCTCGTCGCTGTTCGCCGAGCCCTTTACGGCGGGCTGGCTGGTTTCGGTGGCGATGGTGCTGATGCTCGCGGTGTGGGTGATGCTGTTCGCGTTCCGCGACGTGCCCTACACCCGCGACCTGTGGTGGCAATTCGCATTCGACGAGCGCGCGCCCCGTGCCTTGCGCGCGACCCTCGCCGCGAGCCTGTTCGCCGCGACGTTCGCGTTCTGGCAATTGCTGCGTCCGGCTGCGGGCCGCTTCGTGAAGCCCGTGAAGCAGGATCTCGACGACGCCGCGCGCATCTTCCGCGCGCAGGAGCGCAGCGACGCGGGCCTCGCGCTGATGGGCGACAAGAGCTTTCTGTTCTCCGAGTCGCGCAAGGCGTTTCTCATGTACGCGAAGTACGGGCGCACGTGGGCCGCATTGCACGACCCCGTTGGTCCGCGTGCGGAATGGGCGGAGCTGATCAGCAAGTTCGTGGCGCTCGCGCACACGCACGGCGGCCGCGCGGCGTTCTATCAGGTGCGCGCGAACGCCTTGCCGCTCTATCTCGACGCCGGCCTCACGCTGATGAAGCTCGGCGAGGAAGCGCACGTCGTGCTCGACGAATTCGATCTGAAGGGCTCGCACCGCGCGCATTTGCGCTATGCGCTCAAGCGTGGCGAGCGCGATGGCTTTGCCGTCGAAGTGATCGAGCCGGCGCGCGTGCCCGAATCGATTGCGACGCTGCGCGAGATTTCCGATGGCTGGCTCGACAGCCGCGATGCGCGTGAGAAGAGCTTCTCGGTCGCCGCGTTCACGGAAGACTATCTCGCCGCGCAATCGGTGATGCTGGTGCGTCAGAACGGCGCGCCCGTTGCGTTCGTCACGTTCATGACGACGGACCTCAACACCGAGGCCACCGTCGGCGTGATGCGTCACGTGCCGCAGGCTTCGCCGTATGCGATGGAGTATCTGTTCACGCAACTCGCGCTGCATCTGAAGCACGCGGGGTTCCGCTCGCTCAGCCTCGGTATCGCGCCGTTCTCCGGCATGTCGCCGACGCCGCTCGCGTCGCGTTGGCACCGGCTCGCGAATATCGTGTGGCGCTTCGGCGGCCGCTTCTACAACTTCCGCGGACTGCGCGCTTTCAAGAGCAAATTCCAGCCTCAATGGGAGCCGCGCTATCTCGCTGCATCCGGTTCCGTCGGCGTGTTCTTCACGCTCGCGGACCTTTCGCTGCTGGCAGGGGGCCGGCGTTCATGATCATGCAAAAGTTTTACCGGCTCGCCGCACTGGCGAGCGTTTCGTTGTGCTCGCTCGCGGGCGTGGTGCCGGCGGCGCACGCTTATGAGACCGTATCCGGCGGCCGTTACGGCCAGGTCACGGTGACCAGGCCCACCGGCGACGTGCGCGGCTTTGTCGTGCTGTTCTCGCGCGAGAGCGGCTGGAACCCGGCGGACCAGCAGGCCGCCGACGCCCTCGCGAAAAACGGCGCGATGGTGGTCGGTGTCGATACCGCGAAGTACGCGGCGAATCTCGCAGCGAAGAAAGAAGCGTGTCATCAACTGGTGGGCGATGCCGAAGCCGTGAGCCATCAACTCGAACGGCAGGTGCAGTCGAGCCGCTATTTCATGCCGATCGTCGCGGGCTCGGGCCAGGGCGCGACGCTCGCGATGCAAGTGCTGAAGCAGGCGCCTGAAAACACGGTGGCGGGCGCCGTCTCCGTAGCCGCGCAGCGTGATCTCGACAAGCGTTTCAATCCGTGCGCGCCGGACCCGACCGTGACGCACGGCCCCGGTCTGCCGGGTTTTGCCGAAACGGACGCGAACGCTTCGGCGGGTACGCAGCGTATCGTCGAGCTGACGGCGCCGCATCTGCGCGTCGCCGCCATGAAGGAAGAGGACGTCTCGGACCTGCCGTTGATCGAACTGCCCGCCGCGCATCCGACGGGCATGATGGCAATCGTGATTTCCGGTGACGGCGGCTGGCGCGATCTCGACAAGACGATCGCCGAGGAACTGCAGAAAGACGGCGTGTCGGTGATCGGCTGGGACAGCCTGCGTTACTTCTGGTCGGAGCGTTCCCCGCAGCAGACGAGCAACGACCTTGCACGTGTGCTGAAAACCTATACGACGCGCTGGCATGCGGATCACGTCGCGCTGATCGGCTATTCGTTCGGTGCCGACGTGATGCCGTTCGCGTACAACCGCTTGCCCGATGCGGTGCGTGCGAAGGTTGCGCTGATTTCGCTGCTTGGCTTCGCGCCCTCGGCGGACTTCCAGATTCGCGTCACAGGCTGGCTCGGCATGCCAGCAAGCGACAAGGCGCTGCAGGTGAAGCCCGAGTTGACGCGCCTGCCGCCGAAGATCGTGCAGTGTTTCTACGGCGAGCATGAAGAAGACACGCTGTGCCCGACGCTCACGAAGACGGGTATTGAAGTTATCCGCACGTCCGGCGATCATCATTTCGGACACGACTATGCCGCGCTCGAAAAACACATTCTCGGCGCGTTGAAAAAGCAGGCTGGCGGAACCTGATGCTGGAAAGCAGTGCGGCGGCCGTGCATCAGCGATGCACAGTCGCCGCCCTTGCATTGAACCGCAGGCATGCCCGTGGTTCTGCGGAAAAGTAGCGGTCGCAATGACCGCGATGGCTGCGCGCAGTAACTGCGTGTCCTTAGTGGAAAATCAGATACAGGATCACAAGGACGATAAGCGGCACACCTAGCAACCAACCAATCAGATAAGGCATCTCTTTCTCCCTGTGCGACTGCCGAGACCACGAGGTCGTCGTGACACAGCGCTTGTGGCGATCATTAATGCAAGCGATATGCCACAGCGTTCGGATTGCAGCGCAGCATACCCGTTGGCGCACGCTAAAGCCTTGTCGCAGCACGCTTTAACGCCTCTTGACGGCATCCGCTTATTGCGGCTCCGCACGTGTCTTGCGCGCGCGTCGCGCCTGCCAGGAATGCGCGAATTGCCGCGTCTTCGCAAACTTTTCAGCCTCTCATTCCCACTCATTCAATGCGGCGAAAATCATAACGCGCACTAATATGAACTTTGACGGGATCGACTGACGCTTGTCGAACCGGCGAGCGCGAACTTGTGAAGCGGCGCGACGCCGGTATTCGGATGCGCAATTTCAGTCGAGCCGCGGCTGGTGCGTTTTACTGGTGTCCGTGCTGGATTCCTCTGAGAGATGCCATGCTGAAGCGTCGAACCTTCCTGCTGGGCGGCGTGGGCTTAGCCGGCGCGCTGGTGGTCGGATGGTCGGCGCTGCCGCCGCGCCAGCGGCTCGTCGGGTCGGAAGCGTTGCCCGTGCGTCCCGGCGAAGCGGCGCTCAATGGCTACGTGAAGATCGCCGCCGACAACACCATCACGGTCCTCATGTGCAGGACGGAGATGGGGCAGGGCGTGCATACCGGGCTGGCGATGCTCGTCGCGGAAGAACTGGACGCGAACTGGGCGGACATCCGCGTCGCCAATGCGCCGCTCGACCAGATCTATAACAATGTCGAAAGCGTGGTCGGCGACTTGCCGTTTCGTCCCGACGACGACAGCGTCGTCAAGGAACTCGCGGTGTGGCTCACGCGCAAGCTTGCACGCGATTTCGGTACCGTGATGACGGGCGGTTCGTCGACCATCAACGATCTCTGGCGGCCGATGCGTGAAGCAGGCGCGTGCGCGCGGACCATGTTGATCGCGGCGGCGGCCGAACGCTGGAGCGTGAAGGCCGCCGATTGCCGCATCGAAAAAGGCATCGTGGTGCACGACGCGGGACATCGCGCATCGTTCGGGCAACTCGCGATGGAGGCCGCGCGGCAGCCGCTGCCGCGCAATCCCGCGTTGAAAGATCCCGCCGCGTTTCGACTGATCGGCAAGCCGCTGACGCGCATCGAAGCCGCTTCGAAGCTGGACGGCAGCGCGATCTTCGGTATCGACGTCGTGCCGGACGGCCTGCTCTACGCGAGCATCAAGATGTGTCCCACGCCCGGCGGCACGGTGCGGGATTTCGACGGCGCGGCGGCAGCGGCGTTGCCCGGCGTGCGCAAGGTCCTGGCCGTCGATGCGTACAACGGCGGCACGGGCGGCGTGGCGGTGATCGCGGACAACCTCTTCATCGCGATGAACGCACTCGACATGCTGACGATTCACTGGAACGATGGACCGACCAGAGGACTGACCAATGCCGAGGTCGACAGGCGCCTCGTGCAGGCGCTCGACGAAGGCGAAGGCCACGCTTGGTATCGCCATGGCGACGTCGAAGATGCGCTGAACCGTGCCGCGCACACGTTGAAGGCAACGTATCGCGCGCCTTATCTTGCGCACGCGCCGCTGGAGCCCGTCAATTGCACGGCGCAAGTGAAAGACGGCAAGGCGACGGTGTGGGCGGCGACGCAGGTTCCCGCTGTCGCGCGCATGCATGTCGCGCGGCTGCTCGGCATCGGCACGGACGATGTCGATTTGCAGCAGCAGATGCCGGGCGGCGCGTTTGGACGCAGGCTCGAAGTCGACTTCATCGCCCAGTCGGTCGCGATTGCGCGCGAAGCGGGTGGGCGTCCCGTGCAAACGCTCTGGTCGCGTCAGGAGGACATGCAACACGACTTCTATCGCCCCGCGTGCCTGTCGCGCTTCAGGGCGGGACTCGATGCGCAGGGACAGCTGATTGCGTGGCATAACACGTCAGTGAGCCAGTCGGTCGTCGCGACGTGGCTGGCCCGCAACTATCGCATTCCCGATCTCGGCCTCAACCTCGACAAGACCGTTTCCGAAGGCGCATTCGATCAACCTTATGAAATGCCGAATGTGTGGATTGGCCAACGCGTTGTCGAGTTACCGATGCCCGTCGGCTTTTTTCGCTCTGTCGGGCATTCGCATCAGGCGTTCTTTATCGAAAGCTTTATCGACGAACTGGCGGCGTTGGGACGCAAAGACCCTGTTGCATTTCGCGCGAGCCTGCTGAGGCGGCATCCGCGTCATCTCGCCGTGCTGCAGAAAGTGGCCAGCATGTCCGGCTGGCGAGCGCCTGCCGTGTGGTCGGAAAAAGGCGTCAGGCATGCGCGCGGTGTCGCGCTTCATGAAGCATTCGGCAGCGTGGTGGGGCAGGTTGCGGATGTATCGCTCGAAGCGGACAACACGGTGAAGGTCGATCACGTGTATTGCGCGATCGATTGCGGCTTGCCGGTGAATCCGAACCTGATCCGTCAGCAGGTGGAAGGCGCGATCGTGTTCGGGCTTTCCGCTGCGTTCAAGGAAGCCATCACGCTTGCCGATGGCGCAGTCGTAGAGGGCCTGTATACCCAGTTCGACGTGGTGCGGATGGACGAGTGCCCCGACATATCCGTCGAGATCATGCCGTCGAAAAACCATCCGCAAGGCGTCGGGGAGTCTGCGGTGCCGCCTGTCGCGCCTTCCGTCGCGAATGCGCTATTTGCGTTGACGGGCACGCGCAGCTACGCATTGCCGCTGAACATGAAGCTGTACTCCGGGGGCGCAACATGCTGAAGCTGAACATCAATGGCAAGACCGTCGAGGTGCACTCCGATCCCGCGACACCGCTGCTCTGGGTCTTGCGCTGCGAACTGAAAATGACGGGGACGAAGTTCGGCTGCGGTGTCGGCGTATGCGGCGCGTGCACCGTGCACGTCGGCAACGAGGCGAAGACCTCGTGTCAGGAAAAGCTCTCGGATATCGGCACCAGCCGCATCACGACGATTGAAGGTCTGCAAGGGACGCAAGCGCGCGCGCTGAAGGAAGCGTGGACGCATGTCGATGTCGTGCAATGCGGCTACTGCCAGAGCGCGCAGTTGATGGCCGCAAGCGCTCTCATACGGCGCAATCCGACGCCGAGCCGGAAAGAAATAGACTGCGCGATGCACGGCATCATATGCCGCTGCGGCACCTATCCGCGCATCAGGCAGGCGATTCTCGAAGCGACGGGGCAAGGCAAACTAACGTGACGCTACCCCGTCCCGCATTGTCGCAACGGCTAGTTGTTCCCATGCGAGTACAGCGTCAGCTTGTTGCTGACCGACGTAACGCCAGCCACGCCTTTGGCCACTTCCGTCGCCTGCGGAATCTGCGATCCATCGGGGACGCTGCCCGATAACACCACCGCACCGCCGCGCGCTTTGACAAAGACGTTCGATACGTTGAAGCCCGGCGCCTTCGACAACGCCTTGCGCACATCGCGGCCAAGCTTCTTGTCCGCAGGTGTCGCTTTCTTCGACGGTGCTGAAGGCGTGGAGGCCATCGACATCGAATCGCTGGCTTGCGCGTACACGTTCGACGTCAGCGTGACGCAACCGACGACGGCGAGCAGCCTCAGGACGTTGCGGATCTTCATGGTTGCTTCTCCTTGTTTGCTTGTTGGACCGCTCAGTAAAGATAAGCCAACAATCCGCTTCCGCCAAAGCTGCGTTTGCGTTCTCAGGGAAAACCCGCATCCAGCTACTATCGCAAATAGAGATAACGCTTATTCACGCTATTGCGTTGCTCGATAGAGGCGCCGACGGCACACTTTGACCCACATCAAAGACACGCACCACGCATCTAGGAGACACACATGCGTACTCAAGTCGGCATTATCGGCGCCGGTCCTGCCGGACTGCTTCTTTCCCATCTTCTCCATCTGCAAGGTATCGATTCCGTCGTGCTCGAATCGCGCAGCCGCGAGCAGATCGAATCGACGATACGCGCTGGCGTGCTCGAACAGGGGACGATGGATCTGCTCACCGAAACCGGCGTGGGCGAGCGCATGAAAGCAGAAGGTGCGCTGCATCACGGTTTCGAGCTCGCTTTCGAAGGCAAGCGCCGCCGCATCGATCTCACCGACCTCACGGGCAAATCGATCACGGTGTATGCGCAGCACGAAGTCATCAAGGATCTCGTCGCGGCACGGGTGGCGGCGCAAGGCGCGCTGAAATTCGAAGTGTCGGACGTATCGCTGCACGGTACCGACGGCACGGCGCCGAGCATTCGCTATCGCCATCAAGGCGAGGCGCACGAACTGCAATGCGATTTCATCATTGGCTGCGACGGTTCACAGGGCATTTCGCGCAATGCGATTCCCGAGGCACTGCGCCGCGATTATCAGCGTGTGTATCCGTTTGGCTGGTTCGGTATTCTGGTCGAAGCACCGCCTTCATCGGACGAATTGATCTACGCACGCCATGAGCGCGGCTTTGCACTCGTCAGCACCCGTTCGCCGAATGTGCAGCGCATGTACTTCCAATGCGATCCGAAAGACACCGTCGACAACTGGTCCGATGATCGCATCTGGGCTGAGATGCATGCGCGCGTCGACTCCGACGAAGGCCACCAGGTGGTCGAAGGCAAGATCTTCCAGAAGAACATTGTGGGTATGCGCAGCTTCGTATCGACGACGATGCAGCATGGCCGCCTGTTCCTTGCGGGCGACGCCGCGCATATCGTGCCGCCGACGGGCGCGAAAGGCCTGAATCTGGCCGTCTCCGACGTGCGTATTCTGTCCGACGCATTGCGCGCCTTCTACAAGGAAGACCGCAACGACCTGCTCAATAGCTACAGCGAAACGGCGCTCAAGCGCATCTGGCGCGCAGAACATTTCTCGTACTGGATGACACGCATGATGCACCGTCTCGACGATGCCTCGCCGTTCGAACAGCAATTGCAGGTCGCGGAACTCGAGCACGTGACGACCTCGCGCAGCGCGGCGATTTCGATGGCCGAGAACTATGTCGGCGCGGTGCCGGTATAAGCGGCTTGCATTCAGTTCAATGACAGGTCAGTGTGCGCGGCGGCCTGAAATTCTTTCGGCGTCGCGCCTGTCTGCTTGCGAAAAAAGCGGCTGAAATACGCCGCGTCCTCGAAGCCGAGCGCGTGCGCGATCTGCTTGATCGTCAGGCCCGAATAGACGAGATCGCGCTGTGCTTCGCGTATCAGATGTTCATTCACGAGCGACATCGGCGAATGGCCGAGTTCGTCGCGGCAAATGCGGCTTAGCTGTGCCGTCGTAATGCCGAGCTTTTCCGCGTAGAACTCGACGGTTCGATGCTCGCGGAAATGCGCGGCAACCAGTTCGCGAAAGCGCTTGATCTGGCCGCTTCGACGGTCGGCGACGGCGTTCGTCGCGGGCATTGCGGCCGCGTCGCCCAACCTCGCGACTTGCACGAAAAGTGCAATCATCAACGACATGCCCGCCGCGATATGACCGCGTGCATTGCCGCGGTATTCCTGTTCGAGCAGCGTGAAGAGCGGCATCAATATGTCGTCGCCTGCTGACGCCTTCACGGGAATCACGGCGGCGCGCTGAAAGACGGGCAGCAGACCCGGCGACACCGCTTTCGAAATCGACTCCAGTGCGCGCTGCGCGGCCGTAATCACGAGCCCGTCGATCTCGGGCGAAAACACGAACGCATGCACGGTTTGCGCGGGCAAAACGACGATGCACGGCGGCGCGAGCACATGCTTCTCGCTTTCGATCACGACGTGCCCGCTGCCGCTCCGAATGTACAGAACCTGCAGCAACGCGTCATGCCGATGCGCTGCGATATGCCAGTCGTTGGGCCGGCTTCGCTCGGGAATCCACTCGAAATTGAACGCGTCGAACCACGGCGGCCGCGCGGATTCGCCGTACAAATCGTAGTTAGGGATTTTCCTCATGCTATTTCCTCTGCCGTGTACGGATTGTCCTGCGATGTGCGCTCTTTGTCCAATCTCGCGGGGCGGCGCGTCCCTATACTTTTCTCCATGAAACGAGCGGACTCTCTCGGGGTTCGTCGATAACGATCAGTACATGGAGATTGGGATGACTAAACAAAATGAATATGAATGGCTCGCTCTGAATGACAAGGTTTGTGTGGTCACGGGCGCGGCGGGCGGCATAGGCAGTGCAATTGCGAAAGTGCTTGGTGAGAGCGGCGCGCATCTCGCATTGCTGGACCGCGAGGCCGGAAAGTGTGAAGACCTCGCGCAGACACTCGGCGCGAACGGCATCGAAGCGTTTTCATTCGCCTGCGATATCGGCGATGCGAGAAGCGTCGAAGCGGCAGCCGCAAGCGTCGAAGCAAAGCTCGGGGCAGCCGATGTGCTCGTCAACAATGCCGGCCTGTTGCGGCCGGGCGGTATCGAAGACATTGCGCTCGATGCATGGAACGCAATGCTGCAGGTCAATCTCACCGGCTACATGCTGTGCTCGCAGGCATTCGGCCGCGCGATGCTGCGCAAGGGCGCGGGCAGCATCGTGCACGTTGCGTCGGTGGCTGCGCATCATCCGCAGACGTGGAGCGGTGCGTATAGCCCCGGCAAGGCGGCCGTCGCGATGCTGTCGAAGCAGATCGCGGCCGAGTGGGGACCGCGTGGCGTGCGCAGCAACGCGGTTTGTCCGGGGATGATCCGCACGCCGTTGTCGGCATCGTTCTACGAGCAAGGCGATGTCGAACAGCGGCGCAGCGCGATGACGGCAAGCCGCCGCATCGGCGAGCCCGTCGATATCGCAGACGTAGTGGCCTTTCTTGCGAGCCCGCGCGCGGGCTACGTGAACGGCACGGAACTCGTGGTCGACGGCGGGCTGGAATGCATGCTGATGGATCTGGTGCCGCGGCCCGGATTTGACGCAAAGGCCAATCCGGCGCGCTAGAGGCCAAAAGACATCTGGCAGGAGACAATCATCATGAATTCCAACACCCATTCGCCCGCGCCGTTGACGTGCGATGTACTCGTCATCGGTTCGGGCGCTGGCGGACTGTCGACGGCGATCACGGCGCGCAAGCACGGCCTCGATGTCGTCGTGATCGAAAAGGAAGCGTACTTTGGCGGCACGACGGCATTTTCGGGCGGCGTGCTGTGGATACCGGGCAACCGGCACGCGCGCGCCAACGGCGTGAGCGATACGCGCGAGGCTGCGAAGACGTACATGCGCAACGAAACAGGCGCGTTCTACGACGGAGCGGCCGTCGATGCATTCCTCGATACCGGCTCGCAGATGCTCGATTTCTTCGAGCGCGAAACGGAAGTCAAATTCGTCCCGACGCTTTATCCGGACTATCACCCGAATGTGGGAGGTGGAGTCGATATCGGCCGCTCGGTGGTTGCTGCGCCGTTCGACGCGCGCGGGCTTGGCGACGACATTGCGCGCCTGCGCCCTCCGTTAAAGACAATCACGTTCATCGGCATGATGTTCAATTCGTCGAATGCCGATCTCAAGCATTTCTTCAACGCGACGCGTTCCATCAAATCCGCCGCCTATGTGGCGAAGCGTCTGGCGAGCCATCTGAAGGATCTCGCGCTCTACCGGCGCGGCGTGCAGATCACGAGTGGCAATGCGCTTGCGGCGCGGCTCGCTAAAACAGCACTTTCGCTGGGCATTCCGATTCACACGAATACGGCCGCGCAGGAACTCATGGTTTCGGATAAGCGTGTGACGGGTGCAATCGTCAAAAGCCCGCAAGGTGAGATGCGTATTGCCGCGCGGCGTGGCGTCGTGCTTGCATGCGGCGGCTTCTCGCACGACGTCGCGCGCATTGCCCAAGCGTACCCGCATGTGAAGCGCGGCGGGGAGCATTGTTCGCCAGTGCCGAAAGGCAACACGGGCGATGGCGCGCGCATGGCAGAAAGCGTCGGCGCTCGGGTGCCCATACGTTATCCGCAGCCGGCTGCGTGGATGCCCGTCTCGCGCGTGCCGATGCGCGACGGCACGTTCGGTGTGTTTCCGCATCTTCTGGACCGCTACAAGCCGGGCATTATCGGCGTGACGCGCAAGGGCAAGCGCTTTACGAACGAAGCGAATTCTTATCACGACGTTGGCGCGGCGATGATCGAAGCATGTCGCGACGAAAAAGATACGGCGATGTGGCTGATCTGCGATCACGCGACGATTCGCAAGTACGGGCTCGGTTATGCAAAGCCGGCGCCTGTGCCATTGGGGCCGCTGTTGCGCAATGGCTATCTTGTCAAAGGGCGAACGCTTGCCGAACTCGCGCAACGCGCGGGCATCGACGCCGAGGCGCTAGAAGCCACCGTGCGTATCTACAACGAAGGCGCGACACGCGGCGAAGACCCGGAGTTCGGACGCGGGTCGACATCGTTCAATCGCTATCTCGCCGATCCCGAATGCAAGCCGAATCCATGCGTCGCGCCGATAGCCCGTGGCCCTTACTACGCGCTCAAGGTCGTGATGGGCGACCTGGGAACGTTCGACGGCATCACCACGGCTGTCACGGGGGAAGTGCTGGATGCGCGCGGCGCGGTGATCGACGGGTTGTATGCAGTCGGCAACGACCGAGCCAGCGTGATGGGCGGAAATTATCCAGGCGCGGGCATCACACTCGGCCCGATCATGACGTTCGGCTACATCACGGGGCGGCGCCTTGCGGGAATTTCCGATAACGCGACGAGCGCGCAACAGAGGCGGCAATCCGAAACGGTATAGAGGACAGAACCATGAGTAGCGGCAAACCTTTTATCGACCATCGCATCTACACGATCCGGCCACGCGGCATGGCGGAGTTCATCGAGGTATTCGATCGACTGGCGATGCCCATTCAATTGAAGTACCTCGGCGCGCCAGTCGGATTTTATATGAGCGATATTGGCGCGCTCAACCAGGTCGTGCATTTGTGGGGCTACGAGAGCATTGGCGATTACGACCAGCGCCGCACCGCACGCGACGCAGACCCCGAATGGCCCGCTTATTTGCAGGCATCGGCGCATCTGATCGTGGCGCAGGAGAGCAGGATTATCCGGCGCGTCGAATTCAGAACCCTTACCGCGTTGCGCTAACAGAAAAGAACAGAACAGGCAGCGACATCACAAACATGCGCGAGAAGCATCGGACGCATTCAAGGAGACACGCAATGCAGCAGCCCAAACACACCGTTGATGTGCAGGACTTTATCGACAGCCAACGCTTTTCGCCTTTTCAATGGACGATACTTGTCCTCTGTTTTCTGGTCGTCGCGGCCGATGGTTTCGACACGGCGGCGGTCGGCTTCATCGCGCCTTCGCTGGTGCAGGACTGGGGCGTTGCGCGCAGCGCGCTAGGCCCCGTGATGAGCGCGGCGCTTGTCGGCCTGGGCATAGGCGCATTGGGCGCGGGTCCGCTTGCCGATCGCATCGGACGCAAAACGGTGCTGGTTTTATCGGTGTTTTTCTTTGGCCTATGGAGTCTCGCTGCGGCACGCGCGGATTCGATTGAGTCGTTGACGGCGCTGCGTTTCATGACGGGGCTTGGACTCGGCGCTGCAATGCCCAATGCGGTGACCTTGATGTCCGAATATGCGCCGGCCCGCATTCGCGCCGTTGCCGTGAATGCGATGTTCTGCGGTTTTTCGTGTGGACTTGCGATTGGTGGTGTCGCGTCCGCGTGGCTCATCCCGCATTTCGGTTGGCATAGCGTGCTCGTTGCGGGTGGTGTTGGGCCGATCGTGTTGACGCTCGTGCTCATTATGCTGCTGCCTGAATCTGCGCAGTTCATGGTGACGAGAAGGCGCGGCGACGCGCGCATCGCAAAGGTTCTTTCGCGAATTGCAAAGGATGTGCGCTTCGGTGAATGCCGGTTCGTTACGGGCGAGCCAGTCGCGGAACATCGCGGGTCTGCATTGCGCGTGGTGCTCTCGTCTCGTTTTCGCTTTGGTACTTTGATGTTGTGGCTCGCGTATTTCATGGGGCTGTTGATTTATTACCTGCTGACTAACTGGCTGCCCACGCTGTTTAAGGAAACTGGGTTCTCGGGGCAAAATGCAGCGCTGATGACTTCGCTGTTTCCGCTTGGCGGTGTGCTTGGCAATCTGAGTGTCGGGTGGTTGATGGACAGGTTCAGGGCGAATCGTGTGATTGCGTGCACGTATGTCGTGGCGGCTATGCTTGTCATGCTCGTGGGGCGCGGTCTTGGGCATCAGGTGTGGCTCGGTCTGCTGATTTTTCTGACGGGTACGGTTGTTACGTCGGCTGTTACGTCGATGTCGGCGCTGGCTGCGAGCTTTTATCCGACTCAAGGGCGGGCTACTGGCGTTGCATGGATGCTAGGCGTGGGGCGTATCGGTGGTGTCGCGGGCGCGCTGGTTGGCGCTGCGTTGATGGGGCTGGGTTGGCAGTTTGGTTCGGTGTTTAGCTTGCTTGCGGTGCCCGCGATGATTGCTGCGGTGGGGGTTTTTGCAGTGGCGGCGCGTGTGCGTGAGTCGGGTGTTGGAGCGGCTGAGTTAACGCCAGCGGTGGAGTGACACAGTTTGGCGTAGTGTTTGTGGTTTTTCCTGGCTTTCGCGTACTGTTTTCGGTGGCGCGGCCGGTTTGGTTTTTTGCGGTTTGTGCTGGGGTCTGCGAATTGTTTTTTGCTTTCGCGGGCATCCGCGCATTGTTAGCGTGGTTTAGGCGTTGCCGGTCGGTGTTTCGGCCTTTTCGCTGGCATCCGCGATGCGTTATCTAGCTTCAGGCGTCGCCCCTGTGCGGGGCGGCACCTACTTTTCTTTGC